>JALSJD010000136.1 GCA_026989535.1 Cyclobacteriaceae bacterium | reverse complement strand
AATTACGAAAATCAAATTCGTGCTACCAAACGATTAGCCATTGTAGTACCCATATCACTAATAGCCATTTTTATGATTCTGTATTTCCAGTTCGGCAAAGTACAGCCTACATTGATGGTATTCTCAGGAATATTTGTGGCTTTTGCTGGTGGCTTTATTATGATATGGTTTTATGGGCAGGATTGGTTTATGAACTTTTCCATTGCCGAGGTAGAAATGCGTAACCTTTTCCAAATGCATACCATTAATTTAAGTGTAGCTGTTTGGGTAGGGTTTATAGCCTTATTTGGCATAGCTACCGATGATGGTGTACTTATGGGAACCTACATTAAGCAAGGCTTTGAAAAAGAAAAACCGCAAACAGTAGAAGCAGTTCGAACAGCTATACTGCATGCTGGTATAAATCGGGTTCGCCCCGCAGTTATGACCACAGCCGTAGCAGTTATTGCACTAATTCCCATACTTTCCTCTACTGGTAAGGGTGCTGATATTATGGTACCTATGGCCATTCCTTCTTTTGGAGGGATGCTGCTACAAGTAATGACCATGTTTATAGTACCTGTGCTTTACAGTATGTGGCAGGAGCGTGTAGTTACTAAGCAACTTAAATCCTAAACAAATTTAAAAAAATGAAAAATAGTATAACACATATAATTATAATACTGCTTAGTATGCTTTGTGGTGTGCAAGCGGTATTGGCGCAGCAATCAACAAATTCAGTTGATACAGTTTCTGCCAGCAGCCCGTTGGATACATATTTAGAAATTTCTGCAGAGAATAACCCTCTGTTGAAATCAATATTTAGCCAGTATCTGGCGGCAATGGAACGATTGCCTCAGGCAAAAGCTCTGCCGGATCCCAAAGTGCTTTTTAGCATCTTTGCCAGCCCTACCGAAACAAGGGTTGGGCCTACAACGGCCGGAGTGGGCATAAGTCAGGCATTTCCGTGGTTTGGCCAATTGGGCGAGCAGGAAAATGCAATGGCACAACTTGCCAAGAGCAGGTTCGAAATATTTGAAGAGGAGCGTAACAAATTGTTCTTTAATGTTAGATCTACCTATTACGAGTTTTACGTGCTCGAAGCAGCCATTAGGATTACCAATGAAAACATAGAATTGCTAAAATCTTTCAGAGGGTTAGCCAATGTACGGTTGGAGGCAGGTACCGGCAGTGCAGTTGATTTACTTAGGGTTGAGATGGATTTGGCTGAGCTTGACAATGAGCTTAAATACCTTGAAGATACTCGCAAACCTGTTTTGGCAGAGTTTATCGAATTGTTAAATACAGATTCTGTGTTTACAATAGAAATACCCGATACACTGTTAACAATCGATTTTGAGGAGACTAAAGCCGTTTTACTTGATTCAATTATGGCTCAAAACCCAAGTTTAAGAAAGCTTGATTTTGAAATGGGTGCATTAAACAGTGAGATTGAAGTAGCTCGAAAAATGGGGCTTCCTTCGTTTAGTCTTGGGGTTTCTTACACCAATGTCGGCAAACGAACGGATGTACCCGATTTCTCTGGAAACGGACAAGATGCTTTTATATTTCCTCAAATTGGAGTGCAAATACCTCTTTACCGTAAAAAATATAAAGCAATGGTAAACGAGAAAGAGTTACTAAAAACATCGGTTGTTCAGCAGAAAGAAGACAAGCTTAACCGATTAAATACCGAACTCGAAAAAGGGTATAGAGATTACCTAGATTCTCAACGAAGAGTGGCACTTTATGCCTATTTAACCAGGCTGGCCAACCAATCGCTTGATATTTTGCTCGTGGAGTTTACTACCATGGGCAAAGATTTTGAAGAAGTACTACGTATGGATCGTCAAAAGCTTACCTACGAGCTTGAAATAGAAAAAGCACGAGCCGACCAAAATACAGCGGTTGCCTTTATTACTTATTTAACCGGAAAGAAATAAAAACATTAAAATATAAACCATAAGGATTATGAATAATATATTAAATAGCATTAAAAACTGGATGTCTGAACACCTCCTGTTATCCTTCGCTATCATCTTTGTCATTGGAATTTCGGCAGGGAGCCTGCTTTTTGGTGGTGGTAATGCAGGAACCGAATCATCAACTGAAGACCATAGTGCCATGGAACATGCTCCGGGTACATTATGGACTTGTGCTATGCACCCCCAAATTAAAATGGAAAAACCTGGTGATTGCCCTTTATGTGGGATGGAGCTAGTTCCTATGGATACGGATGATGGAGAGGACAATGGAGATGGTGATTATACTGTAAAACTCTCTAATTCAGCTATGAAAATTGCGGAGGTATCTACAACTCCGGTAGAAAAGAAAGCTCCATACAAAGAAATTTACCTCCCGGGCAAGGTAATGCCCGATGAGCGCAGAATTTCTGAGTTAACGTCAAGGTTTTCAGGAAGGATAGAAAAGTTGTACGTAAACTTTACGGGTCAGAAAGTTCGGAAAGGACAAGTGCTGGCTCAAATATATTCCCCTCAATTAGTTACAGCCCAGCGAGAACTGTTTGAAGCTTTTAAGTTTCAAGAAACCAACCCTGGCTATTATAAGGCAGCACGTAACAAACTTAAACTTTGGGATTTAACTGATAAACAGATTGATGATATAGTGAACTCTGGCAACGTAAAGTTCTACTTTGATGTGCTCTCCCCTTTAACTGGCACTGTTACTATGCGAATGGTTTCGTTGGGTGATTATGTAAAAGAAGGAACCTCTCTGTTTGAGATTATTGACTTGAGCCGTGTATGGATAATGTTTGATGCCTATGAAAACGATATACCATGGATAAAGTTAAAAGATAAAATCAAATTTAAAATTAAATCCATTCCAAACAAGGTATTTGAAAGCACAGTTACATTTATCGATCCTGTGTTAAACCCCAAGAGCAGGGTTGCTGGTGTTCGTGCCGAATTAAATAATCCTAAGGATTTGCTAAAGCCCGAAATGTTGGCTTCGGGTAGGTTAAAAACAATGCTGCCCGGTAGCGGAGATCAGTTACTTGTGCCTAAATCTGCCGTATTGTGGAGCGGCAAAAAGTCGGTAGTATATGTGCGTACCAATAATCATCAAAATATGTTCAGGTTTACTGAAATAACACTGGGAGCAGATGCAGGCGACTCTTATGTGGTGCTGGAAGGCCTGAATGATGGTGAACTTGTGGCCACCAATGGCGTATTTAAAATTGATGCGGCTGCACAACTCAAAGGCGAAAAAAGCATGATGAACCCCTCAGGAGGCAAGCAATCTATGGGCGGTATGGCCGGTATGGATATGGGAGGTGATTCCAAGAAAGAGAAAAAGGAAGCCAAAGAGGGTGATGCCAAAGAGGAAACCTCTATGAAAATGGATATGGAAGTTGATGCTAAGTTTAAAACGCAAATTTCTGGTGTAGTTACTTCGTATTTAGCTTTAAAAGATGCCTTTGTAGCAACCGATTCTAAAGCAGCTGTAGCTAAAGCCAAAACCATGAAAAAAACCATGGCTAAGGTTGATATGGCCTTGCTAAAAGGCGATAACCACATAATGTGGATGGATATGAAGAAGCCCATAGACGGCAATTTGGATAAAATTATTGCTTTGAGCGATGTAGAAGCACAAAGGCTGGCGTTTGCCGATTTAACAGAAGGCGTTTATAAAACCATTACAATGTTTAATATAACCGGGCTAAATGTTTACTACCAATTTTGCCCAATGTCTAAAAATGGCGAAGGTGCCTATTGGTTAAGCTTAGAATCAGAAATAAAAAACCCGTATTATGGCGATGCTATGCTTAGTTGCGGTGAAACAAAAGAAACTTTAAAATAAATGTTACTATTCAGTTAGAGAAAACGTTGCCACGAAGGCTCGAAGGCTCGAAGAAGCACAAAATAAGATATTTAAAGGGCAAATTCTTAGTGTTCCTTAGAGAATTAGTGCTTTAGTGGCAAAAAGGTGTTTTAATACCTGATTAGTTATAAATAAATAAACTATAAAACAAAAATAAAATGAAAAAGCAAATTGTAGGATTCGTAGTTGGGGCTTTAATTCTGCCCCTAAGTGTAATGGCACAAGACCATTCGCATCATGACATGAATCATGATAAAAAGAGTATGAACCATGAAGATGGGCAGGTTAAGCATTATGAAGTAAGTGCTGATTTTCAAAAACAGCTAAATGCTGTTTATCAGGCTGGTTTAGCACTTAATAGTGCATTTGTTGCAGGTGATGCTGATGCTGTTAAATCAAAATCTGATGCAATGAGCAACCAAATGAAGAAGGTGGATATGAGCCTACTTAAAGGCGATGCACATAAGGCTTGGATGGGGTATATGAAACCCATAAATGAAGGGTTAAAAACTATTAATGCATCGGATGATATTGCAGAACAACGCAAGCTGTACGCTGGTGTTTCTGAGGGTTTGTATAAATCTGTAAAAGCATTTGGTGTGGGCGAAACCGTTTATTATCAACATTGCCCAATGGCAAAAGCTAGCTGGTTAAGCAACAGTAAAGATATTAAAAATCCTTACTATGGTAGTATGATGCTTACCTGTGGATCAACTAAAGAAGTATTGAACTAAATAAATATAAAGACAAAATCCTGAGAGAGGGTCGAAAAGTTAGGTTAGGAACTGTAAAGAAATAAGTTGTGCATAAAAGCCTTAATTATTTTTGTTCTTGATAAGGTAAAAAATTTGCGCATAGTAGCATTACGCAATTATTTTTTAACGCAATCAGGGGCAAAAAGAATAAGGGTGACTGTGCAAGTTATTTCTTTACAGTTCCTCAGGGTTAAAAACTAGACCCTCTTCTCAGGTACTAACTAAAAATAAGATGAATACTATAAAATCAACATTAATCGTTTTTGCACTAGGAATCGTCCTTGTGTCTTGCCAAAGCTCTGAAAGTGTAAAGGAAGAAACTACATCATCAGAATCAATAACTACTCAATTACCACCCCATGACACCCCTCCTGCAGTTGATGCCTCTAAAGTAGATGTAAGGTTATCTACAGAACTGGTGTGCATGGTAAATGATGCTTTTATGGGTAGGAAACAATACCCGGTTCCTGTAGGAGATAAAATATACTATGGCTGCTGCGAAATGTGTGTAAGCAAATTACAGGATTCTGATAAGTACAGATATGGAATTGACCCATTAACCAATGAAAAGGTTGATAAAGTGGAGGCCTACATTGTACTAGCATCTGAAGAAACCGGTGCAGTATATTATTTTGCCAATGAAGAGAATTATAAAAAGTTCAAAAGCAAAAGTTAATTGCAAAAAAACCGTATCGTCATTCCTGCGGAGGCAGGAATCTGTAATTGCTTACAGAGAATCTATCAGGTAGTTTGAGACCGATGCTTCCAAGAATAACGAAGTTTAGTTAAGTTTTTTAAGATACACCAGTAACTAAAATTTAGAGAAGTAATAATCCAGTATATTATGAAAGCACAATATCTATATTGCAGTTTGTTAGTATTGTTAGTAATTGGCTCAAATGTTACAATAGCGGATGCTCAAAACATAACAGGGGGAGCATCTACCATTACGTTAAGTGGTAAAGTAAACTGTATTCACCCTATAAATGGCACATTATCGTTAGTAATTGTTTTTAATAAAACACAAGGCTACGGAGCTGTTAGCAAACAAAATGGCTCTTTTTCAATTAAAATGAGTAAATCTGATACCATTGTGTTTTCAACTGCCCAGCATCAAGATTATGTGTATTATTTAAAGGAAGATAATGATTTTAAAAATCACTCCATTGATGTGGTAATGATTACAGATGCAGTATGGCTAAACGCAGTAACCATAATGGGAACTAAAAACTTGGAGCAATTTAAACAAGAAATATTGAGTTTAAATATGCCCGAAGGGAATATAAATTTAGCACTTCCTGTGGTTAATAAGTATGCCAAACAGCTATCTACAGGCGATGGCGAAACTGATTTGGTAGGCCCGCTAACTTACCTTCAAAACAAGTTTAACAGGTATTATAATACAAAGAAAAAGTTGAAAAAATAAGCACTTATGTCAAAATTTAATGAGCTACACCATTCTTAAATACTATATCCTTTTAGTTGTACTTAGTGCCTTTTGCATAACCAATGGGCTTGCGCAAGAGTTGTACCAATTTAAAGGAGCAACAGTAGTGATTGAATTAGATTATGGCGATTCTATTGTGCAACTGCAAAGCAGGCATTTGCATGTTCGGCTCGACAATGATAACGCTGAATTTAACTCTATTTTAGAATTAAAAACGCTTGTAAACACTACCGATGATTACCATGCTGATCTTGGTTTTTTAACGGGTAGCGAAAAAATTGAAATGACTGGTAAGTTTAAAGTAGATCATATCGAAACAAGTAACCATGCCCCATTAAATTTTGAATTTTCGGGTATGCTTACTCAAAAAGATGCATCGCTGCCCATTTTTGGCAGAGCCGAATTGCAGCATATTGGGGGTGGGGGTTCGTTTTCTTGTATGCTTGGGTATTCCTTTATTATTAAGCAGGAAACACTCAGGTTAAATAATATTGGTAGTACAAAGCTCAAAGAAGTAAAAGTACAAGTGTTGCAGACCATTTTAAATAGGGAAGGTTAACATTGATTTAGTATGAAAGGGAACAGCTTGGCAGGAGGTATAGCATTTATGAGTTTGATAATTGCAATATTGATGTCAGTTGTCAAAAACACGTTTTATAAATAAAATAACTATGGAATTATTACCCGAATGGGCTCCAGGAATACACCCTTTAATTGTACATTTTCCTGTTGCTTTATTATCGTTAGCAGTTGGGCTAACCGTACTTGCAGTTTTTTATAACCGTGAGTGGATTACCAAAACCATCGTAGGTTTATACGTTTTAGGCAGCCTAAGTGCATTAGCTTCCTATATTTCAGGTAGGTCTGCTGCCGATAGCATTGGGCTAAACTTAAAAGCAGAAGTAGCTATTGGTACACACTCCGATTGGGCACTATACACACTTATTTATTTCGGTGTATTTACGGCCATATATTATGTAGTCATATATATGCTTAAAAAAGAAAGTGTCGGATTTAGAACAATAGTAGCAGTACTTGCAATTATAGGCTTCTTTATTTTAGGTCAAGCAGCCGAATATGGCGGTCGGCTTGTATTTGAGTATGGCTTGGGAGTGATGAAAAAGTAAATAAGTTATCAAAAAAATATAAAACAGTAGTAAAACAAATTTAACAAATAATAATTATGAAATTAACAATTAAAAAAATCTCCTATACATTTATCGCATTAACTTTAGTTCTTGCGGTTTCTTGTGGAGGGTCGTCAAGCTCTGAAACCGAAGAAGATGAGCACACAGAAGAAATGGAGCATATCAACTCTGAGGAGCATGATAAGGGAGCTATGCAGCATGAACATAATGAAGGCGAAGGGCATGAAAGTGAAGCACACGAACATGCGGAAGGAATAGGTGATTCTAAGGTAGGAGAAGCCTTTACCTGGATGGCTACCGAAGAATCTATGGATATGATGGCTTATAAAACGCATAATGTTATGATGATGAAAAATGGCGAAGAAAATGTGTTGATGTTTTCACCAAGTGGAGAAAAAGCATCGTGTATGTTTAGCAATAAACAAGGCAATGTGGGTGTAACAGCTACGATTAAAATAGACGGTAACGAAGGTGCAGTTAAACTAGTTCATCATAGTACCGGTAAAGATAATTACGAGTTTGTTGCCTTAGAAGGTAACATAATGAAATTGGGAAGAGTAGAAAACGGAGAAGAGAAAATATTAGACTCTAAAGAAATTGAACTCCCTAATGATTGGTTTACACTTACGGTAACGGCCGCAGGGTCTCATTTTAAAGGATACATAAACGATAAAATGATAACACATGGTCATGCAGATGAAATGCCTTCTGGTTATGTTGGGCTAATCGCATCTGGTAAAAATAAATTATCTGTAAAAAAAGTGGAGGCAACACCTTTAGAAGCTGAACATTAATGAATCGCTCAATTTAGGTATTAATATAAATTACACTTTTAAATAAAATATAAAAAAATGAAAAAGATTATTATGTATTCGCTCTTATTGAGCACATTATTTGCCGCCTCCAATGCAATGGCGCAAACGGAAGAAGAAAAGGTAAAAACGGTATTGAGGGCTTACAAAGCTGCCCTCGAAAATTTGAATGTGGAAGGCACCGAAAAATACTTTACGTCTAATTCTGAAATATTAGAAACAGGTAAAGTAGAAGGTTCTTACCAAGATTATATTGCGCATCATATTGGCCCCGAACTAGGTCATTTTAAATCGTTTACCTATAATAATTATAAAGTAAACGTAATTGTAGATGGAGATTATGCTTTTGGCACCGAAACATATATTTATGTAATTGTGTTAAAGGAAGGCGAAAAAGTAATTGAAAGACAAGGGGCGGCAACTTCAGTGCTTCATAAAGAAGGCGGTGTTTGGAAAATTATGAAAAGCCATAATTCATCACGAGCTGCAAAAAAGCCGGCACACTAAATTAATTATTGGGAGTAGTGACAAAAGTTACCAGTTTTTATTGTTCGAGTTCTTAATTTTGATACATAAAAAAATAAGCATAAATTATTATGAAAGCAAATATGGGATCAGCAGACCGAATTATCAGATTAATTTTGGCTGTGATTATGGGAGTTCTTTATTTTCAAGGGATTGTAGGCGGCACTTTAGGTGTTATTTTAGTGGTAGCAGCAGTGATTTTTGCACTTACCAGCTTAATAAGCTTTTGCCCTTTATACCTAATTTTTGGTTTATGTACCAAAAAGGAAGAAAACAATTAATACCTAGATTTAGCTCGTTTAATAGCAGGCTTATGTAATTTAAAAACCACTCAAATCGAGTGGTTTTTAAATTAAGCTAGGTTACTTTTACCTTAATAACTTATATTCAGAATTTAAAAACACTAACTCTATGAATCTTTTTAAAATATACCCTTTAGGCTTATTAATTATTTTTACTGCTTGCACCTCTAATAAAATAGATGATGTGCCAAATGTGGATTGTTCAGTTTCAACACTTGATTTTACAGCCACTTTAACAGATGCAGACTGTGGCAGTAATAATGGAAAAATTGAAATTAAAGGGGCAGGTGGTGAAACACCCTATAAGTATTTAATAGACAATGGGGCATTACAATCTTCTGCAATTTTCGAAAATCTTGCCCCAGGTAATTATAAGGTAACCATTACTGATAATGTTGCTTGTAGCACCACAAAAGATGTTTCGGTCGCAAGCACAAGTGGTTTTAGTGCAACAGGGTCGGTTGCAGCTTCTGGTTGCAAAACTACCAATGGTACATTTACAGCAGCGCCTAACGGAGGGATAGAGCCGTATGCATACAGTTTAAATGGAGGCACTTCGCAATCAGATGCAACCTTTTCTAATTTAGGTGCAGGAGAATATGAAATTCTAATTACCGATGCAACAGGTTGTGATTTTTCGATTGTTAAAATGATACCTACAGGTATTTCATATAATACCTCAGTTAAATCAATTATTGCTAATAGTTGTGCAACTACCGGATGCCATGATGGTTCTTCATCGCAAACTAATTTTACCATTTTTAGCAATGTGCAAGGCAAGGCAGCAGATATTAAATCTAGGACCCAAAGTGGTAATATGCCAAAAGATGGAAGCTTAACCCAAGCAGAAAAAGATGCCATTGCCTGCTGGGTAGAGGATGGAGCTTTAGATAATTAAAACATTCATTTTTATGAAAAACCTGATACTCGTTGCTTTAATTTTGGCGAGTCAGGCATCGCCTGCCCAAAAGATTGTATCGGTTAAAAGCAAAACCACTTTTTTTTCAAGTGCTGTGTTGGAGGATATTACCGCCACAACCACTAAAGGTAAAAGTGTTATTAACCTTTTAAATGGAGAAATTGCTTTTTCAATCCCTATCAACTCTTTTAAGTTTGCCAAATCATTAATGCAAGAGCATTTTAATGAAAAGTATATGGAAAGTGAAAAATTTCCAAAAGCAACGTTTTTAGGGAGGATCAACAATTGGGAGCATAAAAAAAGCCTGCCAGAAGCAGTAGCTACGGGCAACCTTATGATTCATGGAGTTTCCAAACAATTTTCAACCAAAGGTGCTGTTATCTTTAAAAAAGATAAATTAATTATTGAAGCTAAATTTAATATCAGACTCGAAGATTTTGGAGTGGAGGTGCCTTCCATTATGTTTCAAAAAATAGCCGAAGAGGTGGAAATAACTGTAACTTATGAATACCCTATTTATGAAAATGTTAGCATTGAAAAGTAAGGCGGTTTGGCAGGCAAGTAACTTGCTTTTAGCTTGTATGTTTCTTTTACCTGCTTCTTCTTTTGCACAAGCGGGTTTATTAGATATGCTCAAAGACGAGACAGATTCCTTAATAAATTACACCAATGCTGCTTTTAAAGGCACTCATATTATTAATGGGCATTCTACAAAAACAAAGAGTAAAGGCGAACTCGATTTCTTAATCTACCATCGTTTTGGTACTATAAACTCTGGAATCGAAGATTTTTTTGGGTTAGACCAAGCCAATATGAGGTTAGGTTTCGAATACGGCATTACGGATGTAATTAATGTTGGAATTGGTAGGAGTAGTTATAAAAAAACGTATGATGGGTTTTTGAAATGGAAATTTTTAAGACAAAAATCTGGTAAAGAAAAGGCTCCGGTAAGCATTACCTGGTTATCAACTATTACAATTCCTACAGTAAACATTACCGAAGATTTAACAACGCTTGAGCGTATGGGTTTTGCAAACCAGTTAATGGTATCTCGAAAATTTGGCGAAAAATTAACACTGCAACTTATGCCTGGGTTAGTACACTTAAATACGGTGCCAACAAAATCGGATAATAATAATGTTTTATACTTAGGTGGTGCTTATCGTTATAAACTAAACCAAAGTTTTGCCTTAACAGGCGAGTATTACTATCAAATTAACCCTATCGCTTCGGTTAAAACCTACGATGCCATTGGTTTTGGAGTAGATATTGAAACCGGAGGGCACGTTTTTCAATTACATATAACCAATGCTCGCCCCACTTTTGAAAACGGCTTTATTACAGGCACAACCGATAATTTTTGGGATGGAGACATACGTTTTGGATTTAACATTTCAAGAACCTTTCAGGTGGGGAAGAAAGAGGAATAGTGCTTATCCTTTAAACCCAATCTTTGCATGTGTTCCATCGCAATAGGGTTTATTGCTCGAGTCACCGCATCTGCAAAAGGCCATTTTTTTAGTTTTACCTTCTGTATTTCCATTGACATCTGTTAGTTGTATGTTACCCGAAATAATGAGTGGACCATTGAGCTTTACCTCTACTTGCGTTCCTTCAATTTCTAATTTTGGCTCTTCGCCATTCATATAATAGCTCAATGCACCTGAAGGGCATTTGTTTATTTGAACTTTTAATTGGTCTGTGGTAGCCTTTTCAATGGTAATCCATGGTTTCCCATAGGGGTTATATACTTCGGGCAAACTTTTAATGCAAATTTCTGAATGAGCGCAAATAGCAGGTTCCCATACAATGGTTAGTACTCCGTTAGAGTATTCTTTGGTTTTTTTATTGGTTGTCATAGTACTACTAATTTACACAATTATTGAGTTAATAAGGTGGGTGCATAACATTTTGTCGTTTTAGTTTAACTCAACTTCGCCAATTTGGGCATGCAGTTGCTATAAACGTCTCAGGTTGGCAGGTAAATAGTTTTTTAAATTCAGATTTGGTCACATAGTAAATTAATTCTCGAAAGTGTTCATTATGACTTCATGGAAAAGAAAAAATTCGTTTAGCCAACCAAAAATAGCAACTACAAAATGCCTTTTTGAGTTATTAGGAGTACTTGTGATGAAGTTGAGTTAAACCATTTTGTGCAAGCCCCCTAACCTATATTAAAAAGAAAAGCAAAATAGAAATCGTCATTCCTGCGCAGGCAGGAATCTGTAAATATGGAAAGAGATTAAACATTATGGCTATAATAAATTTTAATCAGTCTTTATTAGTTGTAACATCCTACAGGGCGGATTCCTGCTTGCCTTCGCAAAGCTATGGCGAAGCAAGTAAGTGATTGCTTTTCTTTGCATGCGCTTAAAGGCAGAGAGTGTACTTAACTACAGATTTCTGAAGAGTTTATTTGGGGGGGTAGAAAAAAACTTACTTTTCTTACCTACTCCTAAAATAACAGTATAAATAATTAGCGACAAAATGTTATGCACCCAATAAGGCAGCAACTGCACTCTAGTTTAGGTTATAACCTGAATCCAGTTAATTCTACGCATCACAGATTCATTGAAAACCCCATATATAAGAAATTTTAGCTGGTTTGTAATTTATGCTATAATTAATAAATAATAGGTAAAATAAATAAAGGAGGGCTAAAAAACACCCTTCTTTTTATTATTTGGTTAATTAAATTCATAAATAGGTTAAAAAATTACCCATTTACAAATAATGTATATACATTTGAGCCTCAATAGGGTAAAAATTAAACCTGTTGACAAATTAATTGCGTAATAACTTGCCAATCTGGGTTAAAAAATACCCATAACCAAGTAAATATTCTCTTTGAATGATAATTCGGGGTAAAATATGTATTGATAAATAACCTAACTATATAATTATTATGACAGAATTTTTATTAAAAGCGAATGAGGATACTGTTTCTTTCTCGAACCTTTCAGTTGAGCTTACCACAAAAGTGGTAGATGCTGCCTCTATTGGAGCAGAGGCATTATTTACGGCTAATAACTTATGGATGATGCTAGCCACAGCTATGGTATTTTTAATGCACCTAGGCTTTGCAGGGGTTGAAGCAGGGTTTGGTCAATCGAAAAATACGGTAAATATCCTTTTTAAAAATACCATTACGCCTCTTATTGGCATTTTTACCTATTTTATTGTTGGCTTTAATTTAATGTACCCAGGCGATTTTAATTTGTTTAGTGGGGTGTTAGGGTTTTCGGGCTTTGGAATTGGCTTCGACCCTGTTACAGATGGGGCTTCTATCGGGTACGCAAATGGCGGTTATACCTATTGGACAGACTTTTTATTCCAAGCCATGTTTGCAGCTACGGCTGCCACCATTGTATCGGGTGCAGTAGCAGAGCGTGTAAAAGTTTCGGGCTACATGATTTTTACCTTAATTTATGTAGGCTTGGTTTATCCTTTTTTAGGAAGCTGGAAATGGGGTGGAGGCTGGTTAAATGAGCTAGGTTTTTATGATTTTGCAGGTTCTACTTTGGTGCATTCTGTTGGCGGATGGGGAGCCTTGGCAGGCATTATTGTTATAGGGCCACGTTTGGGTAAATATGTAAACGGAAAAGTAATTGATAAGCCAGGGGCCTCTGTACCATTAGCCGTTATTGGTGTGTTCTTACTTTGGTTTGGCTGGTTTGGGTTCAATGGTGGTTCGGTTCTTTCGGCCAATCCTGATTTGGTCTCTTTCGTATTAGTTACCACTTCTTTGGCTGCCACAGCAGGAGGGTTATTAGGTTTTTTTACCGCCTATATTTTATTTAAGCGAATGGATTTGGCAATGGCAATGAATGGTATTCTTGCCGGCTTGGTAGGTATTACGGCAGGTGCAGATGTTGTTTCGGTTAACTCTTCGCTCATTATAGGGGCTGTTGCAGGAGTATTAGTTGTGCTATCCTCAGTTTTACTCGATAAAATTAAACTGGACGATGTAGTTGGTGCGGTTTCCGTTCATTTAACATGTGGCATTTGGGGCACATTAGCGGTGGGTGTTTTTTCAAGCAATGCAGAACTTACCTTTATAAAACAACTATACGGAGTGCTGGCTTATGGTGCAGTTGCATTTCCTGTAGCGTTTGCAATATTTTACATATTAAAGAAAACAATAGGTATTAGAGTATCCGAACAACACGAAATTGAGGGCTTAGATAGCCACGAACATGGTATTAGGGGCTATACTATTATTTATGATGATTAAAGAATAGTAAAAAATGCCTGCTTCACATGTCGGCAAACATGTAGAAGCAGGACTTAATTCACAAATCTAAATTTAACGTATGAGCAACAGAACAAATGTAATCTATGCAACGCCTTGGTTCATGTCCTCACGAACCTTTGTCAATTCAACTAACTTCACCTCTAAAATCTATAATAAATAAAGGAAAAATTATTTATTTCCATTTTATATAACTTTTAGTTGGCTCAATCGATGCACCAAGGTGTAGGTTAAGACCATAATAAAAACACAACTTTTCTCATTTTAAACCACTCCTAAGCTGGCAATTACTATACCTTTGCCTCCATTAAAATAACAAACGCACTACAATGAAATTTTTAAAATACTTCTTTTCAATGTCATTTTCTGGGGCATTACTGCTAGTTTTTGGAGTAAGCATTGGCATTGCCACATTTATCGAAAATGATTTTGGCCCTATTGGCTCACAATCCATTGTGTACAGAGCTACATGGTTCGAAGTGCTGATGGGAATGCTGGTGATTAATATGATTGGCGTTATTGTGGTTAAAAAAATGTATAAAAAAGACCGCTGGGTAAACCTGCTTTTTCATGTGGCCTTTATTATTATACTAATTGGTGCAGGCATTACGCGCTTTTTTGGCGAAGAAGGAATGATGCATATTAGAGAAGGTGAATCTTCCAATACGTTTATTTCTGAACAGACTTATATTAATGCCATTATTTTGGATGGAGACGATAAAAAAGAATTTCACGATAAAGTGCTTTTTAGCAGGATTAAAAACAACAGGTATAGCAACTCCGTTTCATTAAAATCGGGCAAAGTAAATTTTAAAGTAAAGCAGTTTATTTTTAATGCTACCCAAATTGTAGAGCATAATGAAGCCAATGGAGCCCCAATGCTTACCTTGGTTACAGCAGGCGATAGAGGTAGAGAAAATCGCTATTTATCCAATGGGGAAGTTAGCAACCTCAATGGAATGCCTGTTAGTTTTAATGCAATAAGTGATACCAGTACGTTGCGCATTGTGGCTACAGATTCAGGCTTGGTGCTTTCTTCGCCCTTTGCTGTAAACGCTATGAGTATGGATACCCGCGAAATGAGTCAGGTTACACCAAACAATTGGATGCCAGCACTATTTAGAACATTATACACAGTAGGCAAAGTTAATTTTGTAATAACTGGATACGATCCAAAAAGTATTACCAAAATAATTTCAGCTCAGGCAAAAAGCAATTCGCAGCAAACCAGAGATGCGGTTGTGATGGGAATTTCTGGCTTTGGAGATTATCAGGAAGTAATATTATTTGGGGGAAGAGGCTACGAACCCGAGCCAGTTTTTGTAGAAATTGGAGGGGTAAATATGAGCCTTTCGTACGGCTCTAAAATTGTTGAAGTGCCTTTTTCGGTTACACTAAAAGATTTTCAGCTAGATCGGTACCCGGGTTCTATGAGCCCTTCGTCCTATGCCAGTGAGGTGGTGGTAAATGATGGTGATGAAAGTTACCCATTTAGAATTTATATGAACCATATACTTGACCATGGGGGCTATCGGTTTTTTCAATCATCGTATGATAAAGATGAGCTAGGTACCGTACTTTCGGTTAATAAAGACAGACCTGGCACGTTGGTTACCTATATAGGCTACACCCTCTTGTTTTTAGGCCTGATTGCCATCATATTTTCAAATAAAACCAGGTTCCGTTTTTTATCTTCTCAAATAGATAGGGTGCATAAAAAACGCCAAAAATTGGCTGCCACAATTCTTGCTTTTATATTGCTTTCTACAACAGCAATGGCAGCAGAGTTGCCAGAGCCTCCTCCATTAAAACAAGCCGAAGCATTTGGGCGGCTTATTTACCAAACCAACGCAGGCCGAATGACCCCCATAAACTCGTTGGCCAGCGACTTGTTACGCAAGGTATATAAAAGCAGTTCGTTAGAAGGCTATACACCTGAGCAGGTAATGTTGGGTATGATGAGCAACGCCCACCAGTGGCAAAAGGTGCCTATGATACTTGTTAAGGACGAAGCAGTGGAGAGCCTTTTAGGGGTAAGCTCTAAATACGCCAGTTATAACGATTTTTTTAATGAGAAAGGAGAATATAAACTAATTGAAGTAGTTAATGCGGCCTATGCCAAAAAGCCAGCTATGCAATCAACTTTTGATAAAGCCTTAATGAAGGTAGATGAGCGAGTGAATATATCTTATATGGTTTATCAAGGCATGTTGCTCAAGGTTTTTCCTGCTCCCAACGACCCTGACCATCACTGGGTTGCACCTTTAGACGAAGAATTTTATACCCTAACGGGAGAAGATTCTGTTTTTGTACGTTCGGGTGCTTATCAGTATTTTAGAAGTATAGCTACCAAAGATTATGCCCAAGCCGATTTGATATTAAATGGGATAAAGAAATACCAATCTACGTATGGCGGAAATGTTTTGCCCTCAGAGCAACGTATTTCTATGGAAATAAACTTTAATAAATGGAATATTTTTAAAAGCTTATTTCCTTATTATTTACTGATTGGTTTTGGGTTGATGATCGTTATTTTTATCACTATTTTAAATCCTAAATACAAACTAAGGCTTCCTATAAATATTTTGTTAGGGTTAATTATACTTGGTTTTATTGCGCACACAGCCGGGCTTGGTATGCGTTGGTATATTTCTGATCATGCCCCATGGAGCAATGGCTACGAGGCTATGGTATATATTGCCTGGGCTACTGTACTGGCAGGTTTGTTATTTAGCAAAAAATCACCTATGACCTTGGGCGTAACCGCTTTTCTTTCAGGCATCATCCTGTTTGTGGCACATTTAAGTTTCCTCGATCCTCAAATTACCAACTTAGTGCCCGTACTTAAATCATATTGGCTCACCATTCACGTAGCCACCATTACCGCCAGTTATGGCTTTATGGCTTTGGGTGCCTTACTTGCCTTTTTAAATTTATCTATAATGATGTTTAAAAATGATAAAAATAATTTGCGGTTATCGCTTTCTATCGAAGAGCTTACTTATGTAATTGAAATGGCCTTGAGTATAGGTATTATACTTTTAACCATTGGTAACTTTTTAGGAGGTGTGTGGGCCAACGAAAGTTGGGGGCGTTACTGGGGCTGGGATCCCAAAGAAACATGGGCGTTAGCCTCAATCATTTTTTATGCCTTTGTACTGCATATGCGCTTTATCCCTGGCCTAAAAAGTGTATATGCCTTTAATTTGGCTGCTTTAGTTACCTTTGGTTCTATTATTATGACCTTTTTTGGAGTAAATTATTACCTATCTGGCTTGCATTCCTATGCTGCCGGAGACCCGATGCCAATTCCATCGTGGGTGTATTACAGTATTGCTATAATTGCTGTTTTAGGGGTGGTTTCGTATTGGCGAAATAGTAAATTTGTAGATAATAAGCTTGAATAGATTGTTTAGGTAGTAGAGTGCCAAGAATATTGAATGAAAATAAAACGTAAGTACAATGAGCAATTCAGATAAAAAAGAATGCATATTATGTAATGTTGGTAGTAATAAAGTGCCATTGGTTCAATTGCATTATCAAGATAAGAATTACTGGATTTGTCCTCAACATATTCCAATTCTAATTCACCAACCCGATAAACTTGAAGGCATTATACCCGGTGCCGAAAATTTTCAAGCTGGTTAATAGCGTTCGTCTATAAGCTCAGGGTTCTTAAAAAACCACCTGTGTTTGTATTTTAAAAGCACTAAATAGGTCTGCTGAAAAGGTTTTGAAAAAATTCAATCCCTTTTTTTTATTGTATCCCCAAATACCTCTTTGGGTTGGTTTCTGCTATTTGTTTAAATAGGGCAGAGCCCAATCGGCTGCGGATTTTAATGGACATTTCTCGCTCTTTTGATTTTACACGCTCCATCATATAATAATCGGAGCCAAAAAGTACTCGCTCTCGTACTTTTTTGTTTTCGAGCAGCACCAAAAGTAAATCCATATAGCGCTCTTTTTGAAACAAGGTAGAGGAGATATCGGTGTAAATATTATCGTGTTTTTGAATTAAGTCGAGTATTACAGATAGCCATGATTTGTTTTCTTCGGGGTCGCCTAGATGCCAAGAGTGGGCTAAGTATTTATCCCATTCGGTATCGCCTCCAAAATGGGCAAGGCATATAGTTAGGTTGGGGTAATCGGTGGCAATAGGGTCGTAATTGGCAGGGTCGGTGTAGATGTTTGAAAAATGCTTGGCTTTCATTTTAACTACTGGTCGGCCAAGTGGGTTAGGCTCTTGGAGCATAGCCTCTGTTACTTTTTTAATGCTCACGCCACCTCGTGAGCAATGTGCCATAATGGGCAGGTTGTTTTCTTCGGCATAGGCATAAATGGAAGTAAGCCGTGCATCATTGGGGTAATAGCCCATGGGTGGGTAAAGCTTAATGCCTTTAAATTGTTGGGCATGCAATTTTCTCACAATTTCAAAAATACCTTCTCTGCGTGGGTCAACGCCTATAAAAGGGATGCAAGTATTATCGGTTGCAGCTATTTGCGCAAGTTCTTGGTGTTGCTGCTCTAGCGATACAGGTATTTTGCTGGCCAACATAAAGGCCATATCCATAGGTAGTACAATAAATTTAGATTGGTCGGTTGCGCCTTGGGGGTAATAACCTTTTAGTTTTTTAAACACTTCGGCTTGAGAGCCAAGAAGGGAGACCTCAAAAAAATTAATATAGCGGTCTATAAGGTCTCGATCGGTAAATGGAAAAAGTCTTCTGGCAAATCTTCTAACTCCTTTTTTTTTTACTAGCCAAGTGGCAATACGAGGAATAAATTTACGAGGCACATGGTCAATAGTAAACGTGTGCGTGTGGCAATTATAAATTATCATAGCGGTTGCAGTTCGGGGCTAGTTTAATTTTATATATCTCGTATATATGCTCTATTTATTCTATCTATTAACTTTAAAATTTAAAAAATGAGTCCACTCCGAAAACAGACAATTTTTACAAAATAAAAACATCAAACTATGTAAGTGTTTGGTGTTTAGGTAATTAAAATTTGATATTTATTTGTTATTTCTGAAAACATTGACTTTATAGACAGGTACTATTTAACTAGCAATAAGAGTAGCATTTGAATTTTGTTTGCCTAGCTCTTGTCGTGGTATTATTACCGAGTGGCCAGTTAAGAGCCATATTATATTTAGTTCGGGGTATCTAAGCAGAATTTTTGTCAGTATTTTGCTACTAATCGAACCTCGTCTTTTAAGTTGCTTAGTTATATAGCCATTAGAAACACCTATGGCTTGTTCAAACTTAAAATGACTTACATCTATGGCTCTAATAAAAAGAACCAATCGATCAACGGCCAATATTTTTTCTTCTCTGCTTTCTTTTTTCATTTAACTTATGCTTTTGCTATAGAGTCATTATGTTGGCTTACCCAAGTGCCAGCCGATGCGGTGTTAGAAAAAATAGCTGCATCAATGCCTTGTTTTTTTAGGTCTTTTACCAGCTCATTGGTTAAATAAGTGCTAATAATATCTTCAGATATAATAAAGGCTTTGCATTTAATCCCTTGCGATTTTAAAGCAGGGTAGTATTCGGTATTCAGGTACTCGAATATGTTTTTAAACGAGCCTTGCAATCTCCTAAAATCAGCAATGGTACTTATTACACGATTGGTTTTACTAAACTCCATTACAGCTTTTAGTTGCGCTATTAATAATTCCTTTTTAGCAAACCCACGTTCGTTATACGTTATGTTCTTGCTTTTTTTATCATACTCAATGGTCGATATTTTGTCCTTATATATAATCATGTTGCTTAAATTTTACGTACACTCATTTTTTTGAACTACTATAGAAATCCAAATGTATGGCGTTAAAATTTCTAAAACCTCACACAATTTTGTCAAATTTCAACTATAATTAGTAGGGTAAAATATTAGTTCTGCTATCGAAAAATAGCAGAACTAATAGGATTTGGATAGCAGAACTAATATTTTATTAAAATAAATTAATTTTTAAAAAGATTACTTCGCAATTCTCTTGGAATTGGACTTTAAGCAGAATAGTATTGCCAACGGTAATAAAATTACAATGGCTACTTGGCTAATAATTATACGCTTATGACTCAAGAAAAGGACGAAAGAATTTATATAGTAGTGGCTGACGACCACACCATATTGGTAGATGGCGTTGTACAGATATTGCAGGCGAACCCTAAATACCATGTGGTAGGTACTGCCAATAATGGGCAAGAAGCAATTGATATTGTAAAAAAAGGCAGGGTTGATATTATTATTATGGATATTAATATGCCCGTGATGGATGGTATTGATGCCACCGAAATAATTTCTGAAACTTTTGAAAAGACCAAGGTGTTAATTATGAGTATGCATAATAAAGCCGGTTACATTCAAAATGCTATTAAAGCGGGTGCCAGCGGTTATATCTTAAAAAACACAACGCCAGACGAATTAGAAGAGGCCATTGACCGTGTATTAGAAGGAGGGAGTTATTTTTCGCAAGATGTATCAAACTTAATGGCTTTGAGTATGCGTGGCCTTGCCGATAAAAAAACGGAAATCAAGCTGTCTCGTCAAGAAAAATTATTGCTTCGACTGCTAAGTGAAGGCAGTACCTCTGAAGAAATTTCGGATAGTATGGAAACCAGCGTGCACACCATTAGCTCTTACCGCAGAAATTTATTAATTAAGTTTGATGCTAAAAATGTAACTCAGTTAATTGCCATGGCCATTAAAGGTGGCTTTATAGAATAAAACATCCCTCATTTTATTTTTTTGTACTATTTATAGATGGTTCTGGTGGTATATAGAGCCAACTCACAGCGTAGTATTTTCCACTCAAATATCAATCCTGCTACTTTAGTGTATTGCACCTGCTATTTATGGCCTATTAATAATAGTTTTTATTTGATTATTTTCAGTGCGGGGTTATCTAAAAACTTGCTTTATTATTGTGCTGAAATTAAACAACTAACCCCGCTCTGATTGGTTTTGGAGCACAACTAAATTTATATAATTATGAAAATTGTAAAAACATTAAAAATCGCTTTTGTATTAATGGTACTTGTAATCTCTACTAGCTGTAACCCAGAAGAAATTAATCCAAAAGAAACTAATGGAGATTCGCAGATAATGATAGAAGTTGTAAATGACTAATAGTAACAATTAACATCGTATTAAATATAAAATAATTATGAAATTTTTAAAAATACTAAAAATAACAGTAGCCTTTTCATTATTTGTGGTGCTCACTAGTTTTAAACCTGTAGATAAATTTGCTAATTTAGAAGGAGGCGAATCTCAAATTGAGATTGAGGTGGTGAATGATTAATTAAGATACCACACAATAATTTTATTTTTTAAGTACATTTACCTTTTATGATGAGAATTATTATAATTGGTATAAGTTTTTTAGTGGTACTTATTGGTAGCGCAAAGCTCTATGGGCAAAGTGTGGAGTCAAAAACATTAACGGAAGCAGCAGAGGCTCTCCGACAAGAAGGGCATCTATTTTTTAATAATAAAAAGTATGACTCGGCATTGCTTACATATAAAGAAGCCTTAAATGGGTTTACGGTCATCCCCGATTCAATTGGCATAGCCAAATGTTATAATAATATTGGTAATTCTCAATTATTTATTGGCAATAATAAAGAGGCGGTTTTAGCGTTTTACAACGCTATAAAAATTAATAAACTTTTAAAGAATAATAAAGTTTTAATAGGCAATTATATTAATTTGGCTGCCTATTATCTCAGACAAAAAGAGCTTGATTTAGCCTTAAAGTACTATTTGGAGGCAAAAGACCAAGTTGCTGCGGCAAATGATGCTACGCGCCTCCCAATGATTTACCTTGGGCTGGCGACAATATTAGCTAATCCTAAGTACAAAGCGAATGATTATAAGTTAGCCAAAGAGTATTACCAAAAGGCTTTAGAAAAATATATAGCTGTTCAGGATTCTTCCAGAATTTCTTCAGTCTATAATAATTTAGGTGTTCTGTTTTTTAATGAATTAAAAATTGATTCGTCACTGTATTATTACCATAAGTCTATTTCTATAAATGAAACACTTGGTGATAAAAAAAGACAAATTATCACCTTTCTTAATGTGGGTAATATTTATATGGAGCAGGGTAATTATGGCATTGCACTAGATAGCTACAATAAAGGAGCTAAACTGGCATCTCATTTTGAAGATGATATTAACTACTTACATTTTCTCACCAATATCTTAAAATGCAAAATTAAGCTTGGTGAGCTAGAGCAAGCCGATAGTTTATTCGCCATCTATAACTCTCTAAACGATTCAATTTACAACCAAGAAAAGGCCAAAAACCTAAAGGAGCTTGAAGTGCTTTATGAAACCCAAAAAATTGGGAATGATTTAAAAGATCAGATTAAGCAAACAGAAGCAAAAACAAGGCTAAGCTATTGGTATTTAGCCATGGCCATTGGGGTAGCCTTATTATTAATAATTACTGTGCTGTATTTTATTCAGCGGCAAAAATATCAACAGTCGTTAAAAGTGCAAGAAATTGACCGGTTAAGCCAGGCACAAGAAATTAAGGAGCTTAATGCCATGATGCAGGGGCAGGAAGAGGAACGGAATAGGATTGCTACTGATTTGCACGATAGGTTGGGGGCAAGGTTATCGACTATAAAATTGCTAACGCTTAAAAATGGGCAAAAAAACTCAACTTTAACCGAAATGGTAGAAGCTGCTATTAAGGAAACGCGCGAAATTTCCCATAACCTTTCTACAGATATGCTCACTAAATTTGGGTTAGAAAATGCGGTTAGTGATTTTATTCGATCCGTTAACGAAAGCAATAAGATTGAAGGTGATTTTACGACCACCAATTTGGAAGAACGCCTACCTAAAAAATATGAAAAAACCATTTTTCATATTATACTCGAACTAGTGAATAATACCATTAGGCATTCTGGGGCCACTTCATTTTTTATTCAGCTTACGCGCTATAAAAATGAGATTGATCTTATTTATGAAGATGATGGAAAAGGGTTTGATGCAAAGAAAACTGCGTTTAAAGGCATGGGGATAAAAAATTTAATAGCAAGGGTGGAATCTATTAAAGGAAAAATTAACATTGATTCTAAACCTGGCAAGGGTATTCATATTGTTATGAGTGCTTCTTTAACCTAATTGATTCATGCCATTCCTTGCCAGTCGGCAGTAATAGATTATTCATGCTATCACCCCGTAAAAACTTGTTTTTTTAGCAAGTTTTGCCCGAAGACTGAAGTTTACGAAAAATGGTTAAAACCATTTGTGTAAATTATAAATGTAACATAGCCCACGGTTTAAACCGTGGGCTATGTTAGCAAACTAAACTACAGAAACCGTTTTAACGGTTTTAAATAAACACTATAATAGGCTAGATTCATTCAATTAATAGAGCTTCCCTCTATCATACAAGAGTCAGGTTGTTGTTATTTTTTGGTCTGACTATCGTCCGATTTTTTTGGTTTAGGTTTAAACAAATGGCTGAGTAGTTACGAAAAATGGTTAAAACCATTTGTGTAAATTATAAATTTAACATAGCCCACGGTTTAAACCGTGGGCTATGTTAGCAAACTAAACTACAGAAACCGTTTTAACGGTTTTAAATAAACATTATAATAGGCTAGATTCATTCAATTAATAGAGCTTCCCTCTATCATACAAGAGTCAGGTTGTTGTTATTTTTTGGTCTGACTATCGTCCGACCTTGATTGCCTTGTTAAAAAACAACTAACTTTTGTTTGCAGCTACGCTGCATTAGGAATTAATCAGGTTAGAAAAGCCGGGACAAAAATCTTAACGTCAATTACGCTCCAATGGGCCCCATTTTAACATTTTCTGCATAAGCCATTTGAATGCCATTTTTGTGTAGTGCCTTTTTTATAGCATTATTAAAGGCAAAGGTGGCTTCCCAAAAATCATCAGGCAGTGTGTAGGGGCGTACAGCTATTTCAATAAAATGGCTATCGAAGGTAAGGATGCCAATTTCTGGGGCAGGGTTGCTCAATAAAATGGATACACTCTTAATTGTGGACTTAATAATTTTTTCTACTTTCGGGTAACTTTCATCGTAGGGCATTATCACCTTTAATTCTAATCGAATTACGTCTTTATTAGAAAAATTAGTAACAATATTATCGGTTATTTTGGAGTTGGGTATAATTAATAAATTATGCCCAGGGGTAATAATAATGGTGTTAAAAATGCCAATTTCTTTCACCTTGCCAAATTTTTCATTTACACCAACCCAATCGCCTACCTTATAAGGGCGAAAGGACAAGATTAGTACACCCGATGCAAAATTACCCAAGCTGCCTTGCAGTGCCATGCCAATGGCAAAACCAGTAGCTGCAAAAATGGCAATAAGCCCAGTAACATCAGCCCCAATTATATTGGCCACCATCATAAACAAAAACATTTTAAGGCTTACGTTTATAATAGAAGTGATAAATGGCCTTAGGGTATCAGTAATTCCAACTTTTATTAAGGCGGCTTCTATAAGCTTGCTTAATTTTTTAATCAGTTTAAACCCAATCCACAAAATTAAAAAGGCTAAGAGTAGCCTAGGTATTATATACATGGCCTGATCTACAGCCATATCGAAATACTGCTGTAATTTATTCGTAGAAAATACGCTCCAATTCATACTGCAAAATTAAAAGAAAAACACTCTTATAATCCCCTCCAGAGGGTGTTTTATCGAGTCTCCCTTGGAGGGGAGCAGCAGCGTGGTTATTTTTAACCTTTGCGGGCAAGTTGGTAGTTAAGCCATTCTTCCCCTTCGGCTCTGTTAGTAAATGTTTTTAAATTTACACCAAGCGAGGTCAATAGTTTTTCTATCTTTTTTGATAGGTTTTGCATCATTAAGTCATCCGAAATTATTTGTGCCTGAAATTTTAACCCTTGCTCCACGAGGAGCGGAAACCCAGTTTCTTCCATATAACCTAATAAGCGATGAAATGAGCCTCGTAATTCGGAGATATCAACTAAAGTTCCGTAAATTCCAGTTTCTGTGGCTATTTGGTTAACAGAGTCAATAATTTCTAGCAGTAAATCATAGTCAACTAATCCGTGGTAAATAACCACCATTTTCTTAGTGGAGGCATTAAAATAGAGGTCTGCCATTTTATTAGAAAATATAAGCGGTTCTTTTATCATAAACTATAAGGTTAATAAATAGCGTACTTAACCAGCTCTTTTCGGTATTGAGAAAAGATACTTGATTTTGAAACCAGCCCTATATATTTTTTATTTTCATCGGTAACTGGCAGGTTCCACGCTTTAGTTGTTTCAAATTTATAAATTACTTTTTGCATACTATCCGATATTTTTACAATTTCTGGGGGTTGGGTCATAATATCTTTAGCCGTTAGTGTGTCGTACTGCGATTGATCAAACATAATACTTCTAATTTCATTCAGCAGAATTATTCCGCATAGGTTTTGTTCTTTATCTACCACCGGGAATATATTTCTCTTCGATTTAATAATTGCTTTTACAATTACTCTTAAGGAGCTTTCGGGTTCCACAGTGGTTAAGTCTTTTTCAACCAATCGATGTAAATTAAGTGCTTTAAGTACATTGTCATCACTTGGGCTGTTGTCTGCTTCTTCTTGGTCTCCAAAATTAAGTTCCGATAGTTTTTTATTGAATGACAGAATGAGATCTGAAGAGGTAATAATTCCAATCACGTTATTAGCAGTCGCATCCGAAACCACCAAGGCTTCATCCATATAGTTTTCATTCATTACCATATTGGCTTGATGCAAGCTGTCTTCTAAAAAAACTACAGGCATATTTGTGTACATCAAATCTTTAGCCGTTTTAAGTTTAGAGTCGGGGTTATGTAAAATATGAGTAACATCTTCAATATTAAATCCACCCAATAGGTTTCCATTCTCATCAACCACCGGAAATATGCGTTGACGCGATTGGTCGATGATGTCGAGAATATCGTGTATCGTTGCATCCTCTTTAATAAATGAAAATTTCCTACTCTTTTTATAACAATCTTTAACTTTGGTATTAGTTGTTATTTGCTGAGTATGTTTACCATAATGAGCACTCGAGTAACTCTTATTGGGTACTTGGCTTTGGTAAATACTCCATTTACGTGCAATAAAATAGGAGATGGCACAAACCCACATGGTAGGAAGTAGCAATTGGTAATTACCTGTGAGCTCACTTACCATTATAATGGTTGAGAGCGGAGTGTTGGCAGCAGCAGCAAAAAAACCAGCCATACCTACGATGGTAAATGTTACTGGGTTTTGCACAATGGCAGGCATAAATTTTTGAAACATAAACCCAATAGCGGTACTTATGGTGCCGCCAATAACCATAGAAGGCCCAAACACGCCTGCACTACCACCAGAGCCTATTGAAAAGGCAGTTGTAAGAATTTTAAAAAAACCGATGGTGAGCAATAAGGTTATTCCTACGTTTTGCACACCATTATTAAATATTTCTTGAAGAACTCCGTATCCACCTCCCATAATATCAACCACATAGGTTCTATCGTTTAGTAATAAAATTAGCATAAGTGCAAGTGTGCCAGTTAAAAAACCTCCAATAGCAGGTTTACTAATTTTACTAATTTTTAATTTATTAAATAGTGCATTAATGCCGTAAAATATTCTAATATATACATGAGAAATAAGAGCCAAAATAACTCCTAACACTAAATAGGGAAGGAGTTCCCAAGGCGAAGAAAACCCGACTTTGCTTGATTCAATAAACATATTATGCCATCCAAATACACTTGAGTAAACAGAATAAGCAATAATGGAAGATACGGTTGAAGGCAACAGTACTTCAGATTCTATTTCAGGATCTGAATACAATACTTCGGCAGCAAAAATAGCTCCTGCTAAGGGGGCATGAAAAATACTGCCAATTCCTGCTCCCATACCCGAAACCATAAGCCATCTGCGTGTTTTAGTGTTTAAGCCCAGTTTACGCCCCAAAAAACTGCCAAAACCAGCACCAATTTGCGCAATAGGACCTTCTCTGCCACCACTACCCCCAGTACCAATGGTTATAACAGAAGCCACTAGTTTTACAAACGGAACATTAGAGTTAATAATGCCTCGTTTTTTATGATAGGCTTTTATTACTTCATCGGTGCCATGGCCTTCGGCTTCTGGTGCAAATGTATATACAATCCAACCGGCTATTAGCCCACCAAGAGTTGGAATAACTATAATCAAATAGGGAGTAAAATTACCAATGCCGAGGTGAAATAATTCGGCTTCTCCACCTGGAGATAGCGGGGTGAGGCCCATCATTTTGCCAATTGATAGTTGTCTTACAAAGGACAAAAGGAACTGAAAAATAATGGCACCAATGCCGCTCACTACTCCTACAATACTTCCATACACGAGCCATTTGCCAGCCAGCATAAAGTCGAACTGCTCCCGAAAATATTTTGTACTAAAAATTTTTGATAGCCTCATAAAAGTTAAGGCGTAAGGTATTAAAACTAGAAAAGGAATGAAAGAGGTTAGGGGATTAATTCTTCTTTTTACTTTTTTTATTCACAGTTTCTTCGGTATCAAGCATCAATTTTTTCCAATCGTTTTCTATCTCAGAGCTAAGACTAATCGTTTCTTTTCTGTCTGCCTTAGTTACTTCTAACACCTCAATAGGTTTGGTTAAAAAAGTTTCAATGGTGTTAAGTACTTCTTTTTCTTCGGGGCTGCAAAACGAAATAGCCGTGCCTTTATTTTTTCCTCTTCCTGTTCTTCCTACACGGTGCACATAATTTTCGGCCACATCGGGCAGGTCGTAATTAACTACATAATCCACATCGGGTATATCTATACCTCTGGCACTTACATCGGTGGCAATAAGTAGCTTTATTTCACCAACTCTAAACTGGTTCATCGCCTGCTTTCTTTCTATATGTTCCTTATCGCTATGAATGGTGACGGCTGTAATATTTACCCGTTGCATAGCTTTTAACACACGTTCGGCTCGCACTTTGGTACGAACAAACACTAGAAATTTATTATTTTCATTTTCATTCACTAGCCTCTCCAAAAAGAACCGTTTATCGTCCATAGCCACATAAATAACCCCATGCTCAATGTTTTTAGCCACAGGATCTTTGGGCGAAAGCTGAATTCGAATGGCATTTTTTACCAGAGAGTAAGCTAATTTTTTAATTTCATCGTTAATGGTGGCCGAAAAGAATAGCGTTTGACGGTATTTGGGAATATGCTTCATTAAATCTCTAATGTCTTTTATAAAGCCCAAGGCAAGCATATGGTCAGCTTCATCAAGCACCAATGTTTCTATGCGGTTGAGCTTAATATGGCCTTGACTGATTAAATCGAACATTCGCCCTGGCGTGGAAACTAATATATCAATGCCTTTGGTTAGCTTTCTAATTTGTGAGTCTTGCTCTGTGCCTCCAAAAATGGCAAACGATTTAACCTTGGTGTATTTACTTAATGAGTTAAACACTTTATCCACTTGCTCTGCCAATTCGTGGGTGGGTACCATCACCAAGCATTTTATATTTTCCGACCGCTTAGAGGTTTTACGTTTTTCAATTTGATGGATGATGGGGATGGCAAAAGCGGCCGTTTTACCTGTACCTGTTTGCGCAATGGCCAACAGGTCTTCTCCTTTAAGGATAGAAGGAATTGCTTTAAACTGAATGTCGGTTGGGCGTTTAAAGCCTAGCTCTACAAGGCTTTGCTTTATTTCGGGGGCTATATTGTATTGATCGAAGCGCATTAAGTAAAATTTAAGGAGACCTGTACTGGCAGGCAGGCGCAAAGGTCGCAAAGATTTAAGTAAAGACCCACTCCGAAAACACCTAAAATCACCCCGAAAGCTTTCGGGGTGGTCTTTTTTTATAGTAAAATGGTCACGTCCTGAAATAGGTTGACTAAAATAATAATAAAAAGTCAACCTAAAACAGGACAAAAATGAAAAAGAGTAAAGCACTAAGTGAACAGAGTAAACGAAGAATAGTAACAGAAGTTCTTTCAGGTAAATACACCAAAGAGCAAGCCAGAAAGATTTATGGGATAAAGAGCAAATCAGGTATCTTAGAATGGATGCGTATTTTTGCAGGACAACCTAGTAAATTAGCTGGATTAGACCCAATACCAATATCAGAACAACTGACCCATACCATCAGGAAAAATTTTATATAATTGATTTTCAATGATTTGCGGTAAAATCGTATTTTTGTAGTAGGATTTTAAAATGACCCCAACATGCCACAAACCAGCCTTCCTTTTTTCCCTGTAGAGATAGAATTAATCAATAACCATATTGGATTTCAAAAAAAAGCAGGTATTGTTTATTATTTTAAGGGGGCTAATTCAGTGGACTCAAAGGTGTATAATTTAATCTATTTTATTATGGAGAAAAACAAACAATTAGATTTTAGTGGTCATGATATTTTTGTGGGACTTGACACCCACCTAAAGAGTTAGAAAACAACTGTTATAGTAGGAAGTAATGTGTTTAAGACGTTTTCACAAAACCCCAATCCTCAAGTTTTAAAAGATTATTTGGTAAAAAACTTTCCCAATGGCAATTATTATTCTGCTTCCTTGCGAGTTTATTTACTTTGTAACTGATAAAGTTCGCTCTTCGCAGGATTCGGCTCTTGCTTTAATAAATTGAACTAGGAAAATGCAGTGCTATAGAGTATCTGTTTATAGAAGGTTGTTTTATAGTTATTGATGAATGGTACAAAGAAATGAACCGTAAAAAAAGTACAAGGTAATTGTGAAAATTAGGAACAACGCTGATGGTACAGCAAAGTGTGTCAAGTATAGAGTTAGTGACCTACTAAAATTTACATCATTCTTGGACGAAAAGTGGTCAATCTGGAAGTGGTTTAATGTTTATTCTAATCAATACCCCAATAAAGGCGTACAATTAGCAAACTTTACAAAAAACAAACGTCCTAATTCAAGATTTCTTTAGCGTACTGTTTTTAAGTTTTATCAAGAAAACCCACCTAACCGAAATTAGACGGGCTGGATGAATAGTATCCATTTCTTTGTACTGTAAAGTTACATTATTGTATAAATATCCAATTGAGTCCACTCCGAAAACTGACATCTTTCATAAAATGGGCTATTTTGGATGAGATTTTTATTTTACGAGATTCGGAGATGCCTGAGCATCAGCTAATTGAGTAAAATGATAAAATCGCCCAAAGAGTCTTTTTTGATTTTGTGCGTTTTCGGAGTGGACTCAATTAGAGCAATAAAAAATTAATTTTAACTTGGATTTCAACATAGAAGGAATGACGTTGCGGGTGAGGAGTTTGGTTAAAAAAAGTTTTAGTAGCTGCTTTCCCTTTAGTTATTGAATCCGATGGCTCGGATGTTATATTCTTTAGAACAATGCCAAAATACTTAACAGAAGGTATTAATTTGAATTATTTATTAAATAACTACTGCTTATAAAGCCTTACAGGTATTTCTAACGCTACATTTACAGGCGTGCCATTAATTTTACCAACTCTCCATAACTTGGCGGTGGCATTAACCGCTTTAATAATAGCACCATACTCTTGCGCTTCTGATGCCGACATTTGTGTGTAATCAGTTGTAATATTGGTGTAAGAAGTAGAACCTGTAGTTGTTACCACAAATTTTACCCAAATTACCTTATCTTCCTTAACGCTAACTAAGCCATTGGCGTATTCATCTATGGCGGTAAGTATATGTTCATAGCCGTTCCAAGGGGTTGGAATTTGGGTTACTTCTTGCAATTTATAAATGTGGTTGCTAAATATTTCTTGCGGTAAATTTCTGTACTTATTAAAGCTGTAGATTACGCCAAAACTTCCTTCACTATACCCTTTTAATGGTGCTTCATAATCTATTGTATATTGATTAAAATCCTGAGCGATAATTTTTTCGAAAGCAACATCGGAGGTAAGCTTAAAAAAGTAATTTCGATTGGGATTTTTGTTTTTTAAGTCTTGAATTACCGTTTGAAACTCCAAAGGTGCCTTTTCTACCCCTATTTTTCTAGGTTCTATGGTAGCTAATTCGTTGTGGCACGAAAACGTAAATAGAATAATACTAATAACCGGGATGGAAAAATAAGGCTTATACAGTGCTTTCAAGTTTATGCTTTTGCCTATCATTTTAATGCGCTTTTCGGTGCTGTGCATACCAAAGTAATGCACCATACCTAAAACCGTATTTGTATAAATTTGTTTTAGCAGGGTGTTTATATAATATTTTTTATCAATAGATTTAGTTACTGCATAATCTGCTAAATATTCGTGATTAAGCCGCATAGCTTTAGCCAATTGGTAGCTCAAAGGGCTAAACCAAAATACTATCTTATAAACTTCAATAAGAATAATATCCAACGAATGATTTTGCTTGATATGTGCTTTTTCGTGTGCAATAATGGCATCTAATTCGTCTTTAGTTTTGCCAACTTCATTAAGAAACAGGTAATTATAAAATGAAAACGAGGGCATAGAACCATTCGTTAGTATAATTTTATAGCTCGTGTGTTGTATAAGCGATTTGGAGGCTCTTATGAGTACTATAAGCCTGCCAATTTTTACAAAAAGTAAAATGGCAACCCAAACAACGCCAATAATGTAAGCCAAAGCGGCTAACTGAAGTAGCGTATTAAAACTGCTTGGCTGCGATGATGAAAATGTAGTTACCTGACTAATAATAGCTGGCAACTCATAAATAGGCTCAATGTTTGCCGTTTTAGAAAAGCTAATAAATGGAATATTGAGTAGCGGGAATAAAATCGAAGCTCCTCCTGAAAACAATAAAAAATACCGGTTATATATAATGCATTTTTCCTTACTCAATACTACCCTATAAAATAGTAGGAGCAAGGCCAGTATTAAGCTAGATTCTACAATATAGTTTAACCAATTAATCACCTTTTTCTAAGTCAGATTCAACCCGTTTTATCATTTCTTCCATTTCGGTAATATTTAGTTTATTCTCCTTAGCAAAAAAAGACACAAGGTCTTGAAACGAGCCTTTAAAATAACGGTTTACAAAACTTTTTAAATAATAATTAGAGTACTCGTCCTTTTCAATAATCGGAAAATATTCGTGTGTTTTACCATAGGCCTTAAAGCTCACAAAGCCTTTTTTTTCTAAAATCCTTATAATGGTTGATACCGTATTATACGCAGGTTTAGGCGAAGGTAGCTTTTCAATTACATCTTTTACAAAGGCAGTTTTAAGTTGCCATAGTATTTGCATTATTTGGTCTTCGGCCTTGGTTAGCTCTCTAATTGGTTTATTGTTGTTGTTCATAGCTATTTATAGGATGAAAATTTTAACTTATTTCCATAAGTAAGAGTATGTTTAATTTTCTAACTATAAGTATAGTTAAAATTTAGTACATATCAAAATAGATGAAGGGTACAAGCGAGATGCCTGTGCCAGTTAAGGGAATAATACAGGCAAAGCTTAATTATAACGTCATTGCCTCCTGATAAAAGGAGGCAATATCTTCGGTCAGCCCAACCGAGGTTACTTACGCATATAGTATCCATGATTTTTGAATTTATTGTTATGATATCAGTTTTGCATTTTTTATGCTTGCCTCTCAGTATTCTCTGAGATTTCTTGCCTAGCCAGTCCTTTAGGCTGGCACTGAGTAATGACGTGGAAAAATATATGCACATCCACTATGGGCTATGGTAGAGTGTACCTATAAAACTAAATCCACCCAAACCCTTCTTATTTATACCTCCATTTTTCACCTTTGCTACCTAATTAATTATTTATGACCACAGATCAGCTAAAAGACTTAAAAGCCCGTGTAGTAGCCTTGCGGGGCTACCTTTGACTACGACAAGAAACTGGAAGAAATAGAAGAACAGGAGCTTTTATCTGCTCAGTCGGGCTTTTGGGATAACCCCAAAGAGGCCGAAAAATCAATGAAAGTAATTAAAACTAAAAAACTGTGGACATCCAGTTTTGAAGATGTAAATGCTGCTTTCGAAGATTTAGAAACCCTCTACGAATTTTTAGCAACAGGAGATGTAAGTGAGCAAGAACTTGCGAATGAGTACACCAAAGTACTGGCAAAAGTAGAAGCACTAGAGTTTAAACGGATGCTTCGAAACGAAGAAGACCAGTTAAGTGCGATGCTCGAAATTAACCCTGGCGCAGGAGGTACCGAAAGCCAGGACTGGGCCGAAATGCTAATGCGGATGTATATTATGTGGGGCGAAAAACAAGGCTACCAGGTAAAACAGGTTAATTACCAAGCAGGCGAAGCCGCAGGTATTAAATCGGTAACCTTAGAAATAACAGGCGATTTTGCGTATGGCTACCTAAAATCGGAGAATGGCGTGCATCGCTTAGTACGTATTTCTCCTTTCGACTCTGGGGGAAGAAGGCATACCTCCTTTGCTTCGGCTTATGTATATCCTGTGGTGGACGATACCATTAATATAGACATAAACCCTGCCGATATTCGATGGGATACGTTTCGCTCGGGCGGAGCTGGAGGGCAAAATGTAAACAAAGTAGAAACGGCTGTTAGGTTGCACCACGAGCCTTCGGGCTTAGTGGTAGAGTGTCAACAAGAACGATCGCAATTAAAAAATAAGGAGAAGGCTATGAAAATGCTTAAGTCTCGATTGTATCAAATAGAGATTGATAAGCAAAATGAGGCAAGAGATTTGGTAGAAGACTCTAAAGGAAGCATTGATTTTGGCGGAGCACAAATCCGAAATTATGTACTTCACCCTTATAAACTTATAAAAGACTCCCGAACCGGAGTTGAACGAACCGATGTGCAAAATGTGTTAGATGGCGACCTAATGGGCTATATAAAGGCCTATTTAATGCAGTCGGCAGGGGATACAGCAACTTAACCTGCGTGTTTATTAAGGGCATCTCTATTAATTCGTTTTGGAATTCTACTCAGGTATTTTTTTTAGATTCTAGGCACCAAAAACGGAGTTTAGCATCGCTAAATGAGTATTTTGGTAACGAAGAAGATGGAAAAAAGCCCCAGTTGGAAAACAAAATAGGGTTATTAGAGGCGCCCTTAAGGTTCTATTCTAACTCCATAGCATAATGAAATTCATAAATTATTTGTATTTATGTTCGCAATAACGTACGTTTGTGGTATGAAAACACTTTCGATTACTGAAGCACGTAGGCAAATATATCAACTAGTTGATCAGGCAAATGAAACACATGAGCCTATTCAAATTACAGGTAAACGTAATAATGCCGTATTAGTGAGCGAAGAAGACTGGCATTCAATTCAGGAAACACTATACCTTACCTCTATTCCAAACATGAAAGATTCTATTATAGAAGGAATAAACACGCCATTGAATGAAACAACTGATGAGCTTAAATGGTAAAAAACTATAAGCTAGTTTACACAAAGCAAGCGCAAAAGGATGCCAAGAAGATAAGCTCATCAGGCTTAAAACCAAAAGTACTAGCCCTTTTTACACTTCTGGAAACAGACCCTTTTCAATCATACCCTCCTTATGAAAAGCTTATAGGTGATTTACAAGGAGCTTATTCACGTAGAATAAACATTCAGCATCGGCTGGTTTACCAAGTGTTAAAAGATAAAAAAATTGTAAAAATACTTAGAATGTGGACACATTATGAGTAGCATAAAGAAAATGAAGGCTTCTTCGGCACTCAAAAAAAATAAAAACACATCAGCCTTTAACCTGCAATTTTGGTTATTATGTATAAGTTCGTTCTTATTCTTTTCGAGCTTTAATATGATAATTCCTGAGTTGCCCAGTTATTTAACTTCGCTGGGTGGGGCAGCATATAAGGGCTTTATAATTTCGCTATTTACACTTACAGCTGCATTAAGCCGCCCTTTTAGTGGCAAATTAGCCGACACCATTGGCCGTATTCCTATTATGATTATAGGGGCAGGTGTTTGTTTTGTTATTGGGTTTGTTTATCCAATGGTTACCACGGTGGCTGGTTTTTTATTGCTTAGACTATTGCATGGGTTTTCTACGGGCTTTAAACCCACAGGCACATCAGCCTACGTAGCAGATGTAGTTCCTATGAACCGCAGGGGAGAGGCCATGGGTATATTAGGTGTATTTGGTAGCCTGGGGATTGCTGCCGGCCCGGCAGTAGGAGGGCTTGTGGCACAGCTGTACTCTACCGATATTATGTTTTATGCCTCATCAGCCTCGGCTATTTTATCTGTAATTATCCTTATGGGAATGAAAGAAACACTGCCTGATAAGCAGAGGTTTCAGTGGCATCAGCTCTACATTACCCGTGGCGATATTTTTGAGCCTTTGGTAAAAGCACCTTCTATTATTATGTTTTTAAGTGCCTACTCTTTTGGTGTGGTGCTTACTATAATTCCAGATTTTAGTGATTATTTAGGCGTAACTAACAGAGGCTATTTCTTTGCTAGCTTTACGGCTGCTTCCATATTAGTGCGAATTTTTGCAGGTAAAATATCTGATAAATATGGAAGAACAACAGTTTTGCGCTATTCAACCTTAATGGTAATGGTTGCGATGATTTTAGTTGGTACAGCTCAAACGCCTTTTATGTTTTTAATGTATGCTGCCTTATTAGGCATTGCCGCAGGTATGAATTCACCCACCATATTTGCGTGGACTATTGATTTAAGCAACCCTTTAAGAAGGGCCAAAGCCATGGCTACGATGTATATTGCTATGGAAATTGGCATTGGGCTGGGTGCTTTAATAACAGGTTTTTTAGTTAATAATAGGGTAGATCGCATTCCATATACATTTTATATAGGTGCGTTTTTATCAGGAGTTGCCTTTTTGTATTTAGAATTTTATTATCTTCCATTACAAACTAAACTTAAAGATAATGAAAACTAAGGGTTGGTTAGGGTTGTTTTTTATAGATGCAACATTGCATTTAGTAACTACGGTTAATACGATGCCCTTTATTAGCATGATTACTAAACCCTTATTAATGGTGTTGTTGGGAGGATACTTTTTGTCGCAATTTAAGTCAAATTCGAGCCAAATAAAGTATTGGGTTATTGCTGCCTTGGTGGGTTCATGGTTTGGAGATACTTTTTTAATGTTTCAAGGGCATAGTTCGCTATTCTTTCTACTTGGTTTAAGCTCGTTTCTGCTAGCTCATCTAGCCTATACTTTTGCTTTTTTAAAGTTTGAGAATAGACCCAATAAGTGGGTTTTTATAGTTATATCTCTTTTGTTTTTTGCTTATAGTGTGGTTCTTGCATACACAGTTTGGCCTGGATTAGGAGCCATGAAAATCCCAGTGTTGGTGTATGCTTTGGTGCTTACCATTATGGGAATTACAGGCGTTATAAAAAATTACGGGGCTAATAATATGATAGTGATTGGAGTCGTATTATTTATTATTTCAGACTCTCTAATAGCCTATACAAAGTTTGCAGCATCTGTTGAAAATAGCAGATTTCTTATAATGCTTACTTATATTTTAGCGCAATTTCTTATCATCAAAGGGCTAAGCAAAAGAATGGTTAAAATTTATAGCTAACAAATAAATTGCCGACTGGCACCATATCATTAAAAGTTCTTCCATACCCTGGAATGGCATATACGTCAAAATTTTCAGGCATTGGTTTTTCAATTATAAAGCGTAACCTAAATTTGATGCCCCAATATATATGACTTAAAAAGCCTGCATCTCTGTTTAGTACAGGGGCTTCAGAAGTAATTACAAATTCAGCCCAATTGGCAGTTAAATTAGTGCGTTCAAAACGTTGGCTTAGCGTAGGCCATAACTCGCTTATTATTTCAACCGTACCTTGGTCTTTAAAGGTAGAGATTGCATACATACCTCCAAATGAGAGAGAGGTTTTGGGTGCAATGGTAAACATATAATCAAAACCAAGCCGGTAGTAATTGCCAACGGCATTATAACTGCCATTATTAATGGCGTTTGGAGGTGCTAAGTTGCCATACCCAATGTCGGCTGTGGCTCTTAGATGTTTCGAAAACTGAATACCAATATTAAATTCATACTTATTTTCAAATTGAGCAAGGGCAGTAAACAGCTTCCCATAGTCTATACTTAAATAAATGGCAAAATATGTTAAACTGTCTTTTGCTGTTAAACTATCGCTGGGCGTACTGTTGATGGAATCATTTAAAATGGGAGGAATTGTATCTTGCGTAATTTGAGCAACAGAATCCTGTATGGTTAGCTGCGTGCTATCTTTTGGCTGTACTACTTTAAGGCTGTCTTGTGCACTGCCTGCTAGGGCTACTACAAGTAGCAATATACTAGCGATATACTTGATAAATAACATCATTACTTAGGCAGTTGGTAGTGTTTGTTGGGTCGTTTTTGCACAAGAAATTTTTAAGGTTAAAATCGCTTGATATTTCTTTAATGGTTGTTTGTATGATGATGTTATTATCCGTTCGTTTAATATATTCCCGTTCGTAAAAAACGCTTAAAGTATTAGAAAAGTAGGTGTTAATATCGCTGGTATCTCTGTAGGAAATCACAAAACTAGATTCGTCCTCATTCATATTTAATGGCAGTAAATAGGTATTAACGGTATCTTGATAATACGTATAATTTCCTGCCCAGGTATGGTTTATTGAGTCGATGATAACGATGTTTGCTGTGCTATCCACAGCCCTATAAAACCTTAATTTTAGGTACGGTTCTTCTGCAAAAGGTTCGCAATCATTGCAGGTGCTGCATTGCATAAAACTGCTAATGAATAACAAAAAGAAAAACATTTTTTGCATAGCTCAAAATTGATATAAAAAATGGTAAGAATAGATATATGCTCTTTATTATTCATCCAAGATTATGCCAATTATTATACCTCATATCTTAGTCTTGAATACTAAAAGTACAATTTTTACTTTTATAAAAATTAGTGTTTAACAAGGGAGATATAGATTTAAGTACCTAGGTATGTTTTAAACAACACCGTTGAATAGAATAATTCTTCCTTGTTTTATTCTTTACAAGCCAGAACAGTACCTAAGGACATGGTTTTTATACTATGATCCAGCATGAAAGATGAGTAAAGGTTTAAAAAAGAATAGCAAACACTTCTTGTAAATTAACTTTAATAATAAAATTATGGAAGGTAAATATTCGGTTGGCATTGACATGTCAAAGAGTGATTTCAAGGCTTGTTTTGTATTGATTAGCAGTAATCAATCGATTAAAATTAAAGGAAGGCTTTAAAAAGCAATTAGTAAATTATAATCAAGACAATGCAGAACAAAATCAACTAGAAAGTCGATTGGATGATTTATTAGCTTTTCAAGTAGAAAACCAACCTAAAAAAATTAAGCCATTCCATAATAGACTAGTCAAATATAGAACCTACATATTTCCATTTCTCTACTATGAAGAAGTGTCTCCAGACAATAATGGTTCTGAAAGAGCCATTAGAAATGCGAAAGTAAAAATGAAAATTTCAGGTATGTTTATAACCTTGGGTTCGGCTATGGGTTTTGCCGTTTTACGTTCAGTTATTGATACATCTATTAAAAATAAAGCTAACATTCTGCATATTCTTAGGCTAACGGCTAAATTACCCACCTGAATAGTTACGATTTAATTTATCTAAATACTATCTGTAATTTATCCAAATATTTTTTAATCTAATAACACAGAACTTAGCCAAAACCCAATGCCTTCTAAAAATCGGTAGAAAGGGTAACATTAAACAACCTGCCTGTGAGGTTATTGGGTACTGCAAAATTTTGGCCACTAAAGTCTTGAATCCATGTGTAGGCAACTGCGTTTTTATTGCCTAATAAATTATATATTCCTAGCCCTACTCTAATATTATCCCAATGAGATGCTTTTATTAAAAATACTTTAGAAAAAGTAATATCAACCCGTGTATAGGCATCTACGGTAAATAAATTGCGCTGGACTAAATCGTTTGGTGGCCCAATGGGCAACCCACTACCGTACTGAAAACTCATATTTACTCGCAAGGTGGGGTCGTTTGGGATATGATCCTCAAACACTGCCCCAATTTTAAAACGCTGGTCGGTAGGCCGCCTCACCATTTCGGCATCAATGCCTTCTATCTGCTCTTTAGTACTAAGCAACCCAAAGCTAAACCAAGATTCGGTTCCTTTAATAAACTCGCCTGCTAAGCGGGCTTCAAACCCAGCAGCATAACCCTTAGCTGTATAATCTGGGTAATACTCTACCCGCACATTATCAAATTGGTAAGGCACTAAATCCCATAGTTTTTTATAAAAAACTTCGGTACTCATCAAAAAATCTCGATTCCACCACGTAAATCTATACTCATTGCCTAGCACCAAGTGTAATGACGACTGCGTAACAGGGTTATCCGTAGGAACTCCATTGATATCTAATATTTCGCGATAAAAAGGTTGCTGCCTGTAAACACCGGCTCCAAATTTAAATAAAGCCCTTTTATTGTTTATGGGTACATAGTTTAACAGCAGGCGCGGACTTAGGTAAAAGATGCCATTAAGTGAATTTTGAGAGGCATAAATACCCGTAGTAACTCCAAAGGTGGTTGTTTGGTAATGATATTGCCCGTAAACAGTAAGCTCATTGGCCAAAATAGCCACTTCTGACGACTGCGCACCTGTAATGGTGGTATAACCGATGGAATCGGTAAACGAATATTCATTTAAGTCGGCCTCAAAATTTCTACTGCTATACCTTACGCCAAATTGAATGTTGTTATTTACATTTAAACGATAGCTTCCATTCATTTCAAAATCTTTAATATTGGCATCGAGCGTATTGCGAGCGTAGTTATAAAGAGTGCCAATGCCACGCACCTGTACACATTCGTTAAACCTGTCGGAGTTTAGGTTTTTATCCACATCGCATAAACGGTAACCGCCTTCTACTTCTCCATTTTCAATTTCGTAGGTTTGCATGTAGGAGGCAATTACATTCAACTTTAGGGCTTGGGTAACCTCATAATTAACTTTAACTGCCCCTTGCAGGGTATTATAAAGCATTTGCTCTTGGCCATCAAACCCTACTTCAAACCGAAGCTCTTGATTAAAAGTACCAAATGAAATTTCTCCACTTTGCGGGGTAACTTGGTAATTATTAGCCGCATACGACACCAGGGCTTCTACCGATATTTTATCGGACACCTCAATATTCCAATAGTTTTGAATATCAGTAAACCGAGGGTCATACTCTGCCACCACATCTAACGAGTTTAAAATATACCTCGATCTTTTATGCCTAATGCCAATTAAAAATGAAGCGTTTTTTACAGTGCCTTCTAAATAAGCACTTGCCCCCAGTAAACTAAATGTAGCACCTCCATGCCACTCATCGGTATTTCTATAAGTTGCTTGCAATAACGATGACATTTTACCACCATTGGTGGCATCCCAGCCTCCGGCAGAAAAATCAACCGATTGAATTAAATCGTTATTTATAAAACTTAACCCTTCTTGCTGACCCGCCCGCACTAAAAATGGGCGATACACCTGTATGCCATTTACACGCACAATATTTTCATCATAATTACCTCCTCGTACCGAGTAAGCAGATGACAATTCGTTATTACTCATAACCGATGGCAAGCTGGCCAGCACATTAGAAATATCGTTAAATGGGCTCGATATATTTTTAATAGCCATTGACTTTATAGTTACCGAACTAACCGCATTATTTTCTCGCATGGTTTCAACCTCTACCCCTTTTAGCACTGTGATAGATGGGGTCATTTCAATATCAATTTGGGTTTCGGGTGCTTTTACCTTAACTTGTTTTGTAATTGAGGCAAACTCTACATGCGAAAACTCAAGTGTTTTTAATCCTTTGTTTTTAAATTGAATGGAGAATTCTCCTTTGCTATTGGTGCTACTGCCTTGTGTAGAATTAAGTACTTTAACAGCAACCCCATCAATGCCAACACCCAAGCTATCGGTTACAACGCCTGTTATCAAAAATTGAGCTGTGCTTTGCGTGGCAAGCAACATAAGGAAAGAAACGATAAAAATGCTTTTTTTCACTAGTGTTAAGTCAAGTATGGATAATGAGTAAAGCGGCAATGTGTTTTCGAGTAGCTCAAGGTGTAGTGCTTATCTACCCTTTGATTCAACGGTTCGTGAGGACACGAACCATGGAGGTGAGAGGTGAGGTTCGTGAGGACACGAACTGCTCCTTGGTTCGTGTCCTCACGAAACACTACCCTTGTTCCATGGTTCGTGTCCTCACGAACCATATATATACTTGGTTCATCCCCACGAACCATGTATATACCCTCCTTAAAACTCATAGCGTAAATCTTTAATAAACGAAAATTCATTTATGCCCATTTCGTATAATTTTGCTGTTGAGTATTTGTATTCACAGGGGTCGTTAGCCAACTGCCAACGCTCCGCCAATGGATTGGCATGAATATAAGCTAACTTTTGATAAGCAATATTTTGATCATACAAATGGATAGCTAAAGAATCTCTTTGCCAAAATTCGTAATTTTTGTTTGCTGCATTAACTTTATAGTTAGATAACTCCTTATTACTTGCTAATTTCATCATTTTTTTAAACGCATGGGCGGTGTATTTTAAAAATGAACCTTGTGTCGTTTCTTTTCCGTTATTCTCAATAATCCTCCAAATTAAATGGATGTGATTAGGCATTATCACAAAAGCGAATACATCTGTTTTGCCTGCATTACTCAAGTGTTTTAAAGAACTGATTATTACATTTTTAAATAAATCTTGTTGTAATAATTTTTGCCACTTGTTTATGGTAGCTGTCCAAAAGTATATTTCTCCTAGTTTAATAAAGGATTTTCTTTGGTGCTTATCTGTGGAGTGGTTCATTTTATTTACTTGTGTTTAGTTGGTTATGAACGGTTCGTGAGGACACGAAATCATGGAATGAGAACGGTTCGTGAGGACACGAAATCATGGAATGAGAACGGTTCGTGAGGACACGAAATCATGGAATGGGTTTTTTTCTTTGAACAAGGCAAAATTTGCAAGCATAGCATCGTTACGGTTGAGAATTTTAACATAGTGCAAAGGAAAAAGACAGAAAAAATAGTGAATGAATTTAGTAATTAACACACTAGCAGTTTTTAAGGTCTGTAATGGTTTGGGTAGGATTGGCCGATTTAAAAACAAAACTTCCTGCCACCAAGGCATCTGCTCCAGCTTCTACCAATTGGCGTGCATTCTCAGAAGTAACTCCCCCATCAATTTCAATAATAGCAGTGGCATTTGCCTCCACAATCATTTTTTTTAGTTCTCGCACTTTATCATAGGTGGTTTTAATAAATTTTTGACCTCCAAAACCTGGGTTTACAGACATAATGAGCACCAAATCCACCTCCTTAATAATATGTTTTAATACCTCTACGGGTGTATGTGGGTTAAGCGACACCCCTGCCTTGCAACCCAACCCTTTAATTTGCTCCATATTACGGTGTAAATGAGGGCAAGCTTCGGCATGCACAGTAATGTACTCCGCCCCTGCTTTGGCAAAATCAGCCACGTATTTTTCAGGCTCCACAATCATTAAATGTACATCTAATGTTTTGGTAGCATGCTTATTTATAGCACTACACACCGATGCTCCAAACGATATATTGGGCACAAAATTACCGTCCATTACATCTAAATGAATCCAATCTGCCTTACTTTTATTTAGCATTTCTACTTCTGATTGCAGGTTAGCAAAATCGGCTGCTAGTATGGAGGGCGAAATAATGGGTTGCTTACTCATAATTTTACAATTCTAACTTTATAGGTTTCAGGTTTATTGTCTGATTCAAATACTACGTTTAAAAAATAAAGGCCTTGTGATAAATGTTGCATTTGGATGGATGCAATATTATTACTCCAGCTTACTGCATACAAGTTACTCGATATTTTTTTGCCGGAGGGCTCCAATAACTCAAATTTGGCTTGATTGGTTTTGCTTGGATTTACTATTTTTACTTTTAATAAAGCTTGTGCAACAACTGGATTAGGATACACCAAAACAGGTTGGGTAGAAGCCTCCGATTCTAGGTAATTATTGAGTGCTATAAAGCTGGGGATTCCAAACCCTATTTCATCATCAGGTGCTACGGCATTAGTTGAGGAGTTTCTTACGGCATTTATTAATTCTGATGCACTAAAGTTGGGATATGCCTGCCAAATGCCTGCTAATAAGCCTGTAACTTGTGGAGCCGAAAACGAAGTTCCACTCCCTTGTGCAACTACTCCACTTTGGTTTACCAAAAATGCAGCACTGCCCATGGCTACCACATCGGGTTTTATGCGCCCATCGCCCGAAGGGCCCAAAGAGCTAAAACTAGAACGTGCAAAATTAGTATTAATGCTGCCCACCGCAAGTCCGTTTCGTATATCAGCTGGGCTTGCAATAATCCCCCAAGATTTATTGCCCTCATTACCAGCAGAGGCCACCACAACTATTCCTTTTTCTGAAGCAATATGTGCAGCCCTTGCTACCACGGTTGTATTACCGTCCATTTCATCTTGTGTATAATTCATTTGGGGGTCGTCAAATGTACTATAGCCTAGCGAAGTGCTTATAATATCCACTCCGGCACTATCGGCTCTTTCGGCAGCTATCAGCCAATAATACTCTTCAATTCGGTATTCGCTTGGCACATTTTCGGTAACAAAAAGCATATAATTAGCTTCTGGAGCAATTCCTTGGTACGTATTAGGCAGTTGAGCCGCCATAAATGAAAGCACCTTGGTGCCATGGTCTGAATATTGATATACATCGGCTGTTTTTGAAACAAAATCATAGCTGTAATTAAGTTTACTTTGTGCGTACAAATGGCCAAATGCCGAAAGGTTATCTACATTTACAAATCCGCCATCTAACACAGCAATTAGTATTCCGCTACCCAAATAGCCTTGCGAATGCATTTCTTTTACATTTAGTATCTCGTTTTGAAATAACGTGTCTGTAGGTGCATCGTCTATTGCTAAACTGTCGTTAATTCCGCTTCTTCGGCCTGCATAATTATTGGGGGCCAAATACGCAACCGAAACCACAAAAGGCAGGCTTTTTAACTGCTCTGCCTCACTTTGCGTACACTTAATTATAAGCCCGTTAAACCATTTAGAGGATTCGAAAACGGCTATTCCTTGGTTGCTAATGGTAGATTTATATGCTTGGGTAATGGGCATATCTTGCTCAAATATGGCAATGCCTTGGTTACTACGCCTCGTAATTGCCTTAGCCGAAAGAAATGCCTCTGGTTGCTCAGTGCTAAAGCCATTGCCTGCTTTATCTTTAAACTCAACAAAAAAATAGTTGTCTTGCCCAAAAACAGTGGCTGGCAATGCCATCACTGTTAAAACCAATAGAACTAAAAAACTAATTTTTGCCAAACTCAATTAGTTTTTGCTCAAAAATAAATCCATCATCAATTTTGCCATTTTCAACACAGCCAGAACAGTAATTAATCTTAATTTTTAATTTATGAATAAGCCCAATGTTTGCTGCAAAAACTTCAATTCTATAATCGTCTTTAGTAATTTTAGCTGGGTCGAGCAAATCTTTATGTACTACTGTTAACGTGCTTTGGTACGATAAGGTATCGTAACTATACGGTTTTCTTACATCTGTTAATTTATAAGACTCAACTTTTTTATAATTGGCAGCGTTTCCATCCCATTTTTTATTTTCTTGCACAGGAAAAGATAACTTTACAAAATCTACATTAGCCTCAGATACTATTACGTTATAATTAGTACTAAGAACCGACCAAATTGAGTCTTTTTGCCAATTAGTTCCTGCCAGATTACTACTGTACCTGCCTAAAATAATGCGTGTATTGCCATCGGAATAAACCACTGAATCCTCGGCAATTTCTTTTACTAAATACGCAGTTGTATCTATTTGCCCATTTAGGTTATACGTAATAGTTTTTGTGTAATAAACTCGATAATCTCCAACTTTTACAGGATAAAACTCTACGCCTAACTCATTAAAATTGGGTTCAATCGTTTTTGTACAACCCATACTAATAGCACTAAGCACCAACACGCCAAGTAGCTGGATTAGTACGTACGTAAGCTTATTTTTAGGATAAAACATTTTGCATCAAATATAGCTGAGTGCTTTCTAACACGCATCATATTTACGAACTTTGCACTTATAAACATACAACTAAAATGGGTTTAAAGTTAAGCGTAAAAATTGGAGATGTAACCAACTTAAGCGATGCTCGCTATGCAGCTGGCATGGGCGTAGATTACATCGGGTTTAACATTGATACAAGTACAGACTATTTTGTAAACGCCAGCATATTTAAACAAATAGTAAATTGGGTAAGTGGGGTTGGCATTATTGGTGAGGTTGGCAATAATTTGCCTTCTGACGAAGATTTTTCGCCTTATTTAACTGAAACTACCAACCCATTACTGGCTAATGATAATGCGGTGTTCAGAATTAAAGCTACGGGCTTATCCGTTAGCCAATTGGGAGAAATTATGGAATCCAATCTAGCTCTTTTTTATGTAATTGAACTACGCCCAGAACAAATTAAATCAGCTAGCAAAGAACTTGCTCATTTGTGCTCAAATTATCCTGTGTACCTCTCAACCACATTTTGCGAAGCACTACTTGAGCAAACCGTAACAAGTATTAAACCAAAAGGAATTGAAATAAAAGGAGGCCAGGAAGACCAACCAGGCTTTAAGGATTATGAGGGCATTGCCGATGTGCTTGAGTGGCTCGAAGAAGAAGATTGATGGGTTATTTAGTGTCTGTCCATAGAGTACATGTTTTTTAGAAATAACAAATGTCAATATTCAAATAACAAATAAATCTCAAAATACAATCGACTAAACACCAAACACTTGCATGGTTTGAAATTTTTGTTATACCTATTTACCCATTTGTTTAAACCTAAACCAAAAAAACAACGTCATTCCGTAATTTCTGAAATGAAATGGAAGAAATATGCGGAATCTGTCTATGTCTAGCAGAAATTCAATGACCAACCAACGACAAATTCTGTCCTCACAGCAACTACGAGGTCTATTGTTGCTAAATAGTTGCGATTTTTGTTTATTGGAGTTTATAAAGCAGTATTTACAACTCCAGCACTCCCACAGGGCAGTTTTCTGCCAACTGGTTATGCCTAAATAAGAGTGCTTCTCCCTCCCCTTTTATAAAAGTATTTTCGCCCTCAACTTCAATAAGCATACCTTCGGGCAAGCCTACTACCGTAGATGTAGGATTCCTAACTAAATATTCCTGCAACCTCATTTCACGGCTTTCGCCCCCATGGTTAGGGATAGTTGCATTCGTAAAGTGAGGGTTTATCTGAAAATTAATTAACCCTAGCGCATCAAACGATTGAGGTTGCTCAATGGGCATATCATTGGTTGTTTTTATGGTTGGGCAAGCCATATTAGCTCCTGCACTCCAACCCACATATTTGCAACCATTTTTTACCGCCTCATTAATAGGCTGTACAATTTGCTCCTCTTGCAATTTACTCAATAAACTAAATGTATTGCCTCCGCCAACCATAATACAGTCTGCTTCTGCAATTGCTTTTTGCTTATTATCTATGGTATGGATACCTCTCAATACAACATTAAACGAGGCAAGGGCCTCACGCACTAAATTTGTGTAATCATCGTAACTGATGGTGATGCCCGCATAAGGCACAAAAACTACTGTGCGTACCGATTGTAAGAATTTTTTAAGATAAGATTGTGGCCAACCTAGATATGGTTCACCTTTTACGGAGGAGTTGCTTAATAGTAGGAGTTTCATGGGATAACTTTAGTTTCATGAAAATGAGTAATGATATTGAAACAATAATAGTATTGATTATTGTTAAGAAGAGCGGGGCAACTAATTAATAAAGTCGATAATTTCGGCTGCGTAAGAGTCAATTTCTGCTTGCGCTGAGGCTTGTTTTTCAGCTAGAAAATTAAAAACAGCTTCTACTTCCATAATACTGGTAAGTTCGCCAGCCAACACTAAGTTTTTTACTTTTTCAACCACCTTTTCATCCAATGTTGTACTACCGGGCCTCAGGTGCATTTCCTCCAAGTATTGGATTCTTCCAATAAGTAACTCTTTTGCTATTTCAGACATTCGATGGTTTGATTTTGCTGCAAGTTAAAATTTATGAACTATTCAACCAACTCAAATTCAACAAATATTTTATAAAAATGTGGAATTTTATTTTTATCTGTAAAAAATCATTAAATACGTTTTAATTATCTCACTAAAACTTTACTTTTGATTTTCTAATCTAAATTAACAAACTATGCTAGGTATAATAATTGGCTCAGGCGCAAACACTTTCATCATTATTGTAGCAATTATTATTGGTGCACTTACCGGTATTTCTTTTACCGATGCCCTTAAAACAAAAGAGAAAGAGTAGTCTTTTTTGTTTGTGCATACTTTAATTAATAGAGGTTTCCTTAAACAAACCAGTTTTTGGCTTTGCAAACACACTACCTTTACTTAGCTAGCTAGGGCAATATTGCCAAAATTTATGCCACTGTATGCATTATCAGTTATCTTTTTTTGAAAATTTCACGGTTACCTTCATCCACCTTTATGGGTTACATTGGTATCAACTATGACCATTGGTCATCATATTTAGAATAGTATCTATGAGTCTACTCCGAAAACAGGCAATTTTCACAAAAGAGTTATTTTGGATGAGATTTCCATTTTTCAAGATTCGTTGATGCCTGAGTATCAACGAATTGAGGAAAATAAAAAGGCCGCCAAAAGAAACTTTTTTGGTTTTGGGTGTTTTCGGAGTGGACTCATCTATTAAGTTTAAATTATAGTATTCGATACTAAGAGAGAGAGATTGATTTTAAATAGTTGGTTTAAATTAAAAATTAGGACTATTTTTAGCGGTTTATGAATAGAATAAGGCAAACTTTAGTTGGAACTTTTATTGCAATTTTAATAATACTAAACTCCTATGGTATTGTTTTGGCACAACCAAGCTATCAACACTTGGGTAACCAAACTGTGCAACAAATCATTGGGGTGCCTACGGCTACAGAAATAAACCCTTGGGCGTCTAATATTATAGCTGTTAGTCCTCAATTTAATGTAACAAATATCAACCTAAATGGCTCTCTTCAATTTGAACTTGGAGGCAAACCTACCGTTGATCCCATTACGGGAAAACTAGCCTTTACTCTTACCCCAAACACAAGTGGCTCGGTCACATTTAATGTTGAATTAGAAGACCTAAACGATGGGTTAACCTCTGGCATATCTACTATACGAATAGATGTAAGCTTTATAAATGGCGCTCCTACTTTTGATGTTGATGCTGCCAACCTAAATTTAGTTTATGATGAAAAAGCAGGGTTTATTGCCATTAATGGGTGGGCTACAAGTATTTCTCCTGACCCAAACCCAGCGGGTAATGGGCAAACAATAAATTTTGTAACAACCATTACCAACCAATCGCCTTTTATCAGTTTTAATGTACTGCCAAATGTAGATCAATTTGGCAATTTTGCTTTTGAACTAACCAATAAAGCCAATGGCAGTTTTGATTTAGAAATTTATTTAGAAGATAATGGAATAGACACTCCCCCCCCTAATGAAAACAAAAGCACGGTTGTAAATGTTACCATTATAATTAATCCAATAAATGATGCCCCTACTTTTACCGGAGGTACCAATATAATTGTGGATGAACATACCGGGCCTGTAACGGTAACTAACTGGGCCACTAATTTGAGTGCCGGTGCCCCTGACGAAGACGTATCGCAACAACTAACGTTTATACTTACCCAAAAAGAGATTACCGCAGATCTGGCGTTTGATGTTCCTCCTTCTATTGATGCCAATGGCAGTATTAGTTTTGAGGTTACACCACATTATAACGGCTATGCCGTATATGAGCTTGTTTTAGTTGATAACGGCCCTAATGCTCCTGCCCCTAACACCAATACCAGTAACGTGCAAGCGTTTACCATTACCGTTAATTTTATTAACGACCCGCCCACCTACAACCGAGGGCTGGATATAACGGAAGATGAAGGCGACCTTATTTTTACTTTTGAGAACTGGGCTACTAACATCTCGCCTGGATTATCGCCTAATGAGCAAGACCAACTCCTTCATTATACTGTTAATCTTGTGCAGGTTACCGGCACGCTCGCCTTTTTAATTGCGCCTCAAATTAGCCCCGATGGCACACTTACTTTTAGAACAACTGAACACACCCATGGGGAAGCTATCTTCGATATTTTTTTAACCGATGATGGAGACTTAGTACCACCTCACAAAAATACGAGCGATGTAATTCAGTTAAAAGTAACTATAAACCCTTTTAATTTTTCACCAGATGATATTATTTTAAGCAATCGATCTCTACTGGAAAAGAAGCCACCAGGCTTTGAAGTGGGCGAATTTACCACCTCTGATTTAGACCCTGAAGACACACATAATTACGCTTTAGTGGCAGGTGAAGGCAGCGAAGGAAATGAATTTTTTACCATTGAGGGTAATAAATTAACCACCACCACTTCGTTTAATTGGGAGGAAGCTGACAACCATACCATTAGAGTAAAATCTTCGGATGGGGAATTTTCGACTATAAAGAATTTTGATATTACTATTTTAAAATTAATTGAAGGAATAAAATTTGCCAATGCCATAACGCCCAATGGAGATGGGCAAAACGATACGTGGGAGATTGAAGATATTGATGCTTTTCCGGATGCACTGGTAAATATTTATGATAAAGCAGGCTTGCCTGTTTACAGGTCGAGTGGTGGTTATACTGCTTGGGAAGGCACCACCCTTGATGGCAAACAACTGCCCATGGGCACTTATTATTACATTATTGATTTGCGCGATGGCTCTCCGATTTACCAAGGCACACTCACTATAATTTTATAATATGCAGCTATTAAAACCCGTACCTGTGTTAAAATTTTTATTGGTTATGGCTGCTGTTTTTTATCAAACAAACAGTTGGGCGCAAATTGATTATCGTTTTACTCAATTTTACCAAAACCCTTTGCCGGTAAATCCTGCATTCTCAGGTATTGAAGATTTTGTAGATGTTAAAGTAGGCTATCGAACCCAATGGGCAGGATTTGATAACAGCCCTACTCATTTATTTGCTTCGGCAAATATGGCTTTTAAACTAAGTGATGGCAATAAGTTTAAGCATAGAGGTGTTCGGCTGTTTGAGCCAGAAGCGTATAGCTCTATTGAAAGAGATGAAGGTTTTGGATACCGCAAATCGAAAAGGCACGGTTTGGGGGTTTACGTAATGCAAAACTCTGATGGAGGATTTAGTAATACAGGAGCTTTCTTAAATTATGCATATCATATTAACCTTACCAATCAATTAGTGTGGTCGGTAGGAGCTGCGGTGGGCTATGAATTAAACAAATTTGATCCCACAGGAATCTCCGTATTAAACCCAGATTTTGACGCAACTTACCAAGCTTATATTAATGGAGACAATCAAAAAAGTAGTGTTAATATTAATTTAGGTACTGTAATTTATCATAAACAATTTTACCTTGGGTATTCGGCCATAAGTGCAACAAAAATGTTATTGCCTGGCACAAGCGAGGTATTTAACGAACTGCCCAACCCCATTACACATAATATTCAGTTTGGGTTTAGGTATAGAAAATGGAGGTATGGCTATTTATTATCGCCCTATTTAATGGTTAACCTACGAAAAGACCAGCCAGTTGAAGTAATTGGTGCCCTTCGAATGCGCTATCAGGATAAGCTTTGGGGTGGTATTCAATATACGATGCTAGGTGCAGTTGGGCTATCGGCAGGGTTTTACTTAACACCCAACGTAGCTTTAAATTATGGCTATGAGTTCCCAACCTCAAAAATAAGCCGAGTAACTACTGGTTCGCACGAAATAATTTTGGCCTTTAAACTTAAAAATAAAAACTTTTCGCGGGCTTATTTATATTAACTTGAATTCGTATTAAGACATCAATTTTACATTAAAAAAACAAAACCGTCATTCAGAAGGAGGAACGACTGAAGAATCTCTTTAAAATGGAGATCCCGCAACGAATGCGGGGAACCGTGCTTTTTATACACTTTGCCGGATCAGCCAGCTGGCTGATCCGGCATCTCCTTTTTTTGAAATTCTTTACTCTGTCAATGGTAGCGCAGGAAAGTCGTGGAATCTATCTAAATGAGACCCCACAACCTATTTAATATACCAATTAAAAAGAGGAAACAGACCTCTGAGTGACTTGATTGCGGTTTTATTGTTTTCTTATTGTGCGCTTATTTATATTAGTGCTTTGAGCTTGATTTCTGTATATTTCAGCTTCCCTCCTCGCCTTATTACCAATTTTAGCTTTGTGCCTTCTTGGCTAAAATAATTTCTTATTTCGTCTGTGGTTAAATCTTCTACAACAACTCCTTCTATGGCAATAATGTAATCTCCATTTTTAAGACCTGCCCTTGTTGCAGGCGAACGGTCTATTATATTTTTAACAACTGGTTTCCCTTTTTTAAAAATAATACTAAACCCAGATACATTTATGCTGTATTTTTTAGACATATTAGCATTAGGTTCTAAATAAATAAGGCTGCGAGGATAATCAAAAATAATATTAAACCGTTTTAAAATTCTATTACCAATTATTCCATCTATGCCACTAAACGACAAAACACCATTTTCGGCTTGACTTAAAATAACAGGCACTTCCGTAAACTTATGCTCGGCAAACTCTAAAGCTTTTACCTTGCCGTACATAATTTTTGCTTTTTTACCAGAACTACCCACCTCTGTTTTTAGCACATAATAATCCCCCACGGCATTAATCATATTAAATTTATTAACGGTAGGCGAGCTTATAATTAAATCAGAACGAGCTCCGGTATCTACCAAAAAGAATCCTTCAAATTCAGTCTCATTATTTACAGCAACCGAGCTAATAATAAGCGGCAAATTATAGGTTAAAACAATGGGCATTACCACGCCATCGCCTTCATACACATAATTACTCCTATTATACATAATAAGTTCGAAACTGTTATAATCTATTTTAATTACATACCTAGATAATAAATGAAATCCAATAATTCCTGCTATTTCCTCTCCCGAATCCAGCTGCTCAAAAGTTTTTTCATCGCGCATCATATTAACATTAGTTATTTGCGCCTCTCCTACTTTTATGGTATTCCCTTTAAGAATAGAAACGGTATGAGTGCCAACTGCTCCGGTGTTTACTCTTTCCGATGCAGACTCTAGCCCAATGCTGTCTGCAACATTTTTATTTATTAAAATTCCTCCCGCTCCAGAGTCGAACATAAAGTTCATTTCTGGCGATCCATTAATTGATAACTTGATTATAATATGATCGTTATTTAATACAAATGGCACACGTGCCACCTCTTGGTTTTGTGAAAAACTCGTGATACTAAAAAAGCAGATTAAAAATAATAGATTAAAAAATCGAGTCATATTAGTAGTTCGGTATTATACAAATTTAGATGTTTGTAGTTATTCTATAAAATCAAAGCTAGCATTAGTTCTACAAAGATGAAACATAAATTATATCAACGACTCATCGTTTCGGTAAACAGCATTGTTTTTTGTGCTGGATTGGTTTATGCACTCCTTTCATTATTGAGTTGCTCTACCAAAAATAATACTGAAAGCACTAGCCATATACAAGAAATACAAATAATCCCTACCCCATTTAAAATATTATACAAAAGAGATTTTTTTGAATTAAAGAAATCTATGCGTGTACTGATGAACTTATCGGACAGTAAATCGAAGCAAACAAGTGAGGTTTTAATAGTCCTTTTAAAGAAAAAAACAGGCCGCATATTTAAAATAGCTGATCGATTTACAACTAGTAAACTAGCCAATACTATTGAAATTATTACAGACGAAGATAAACATATAAAACCTCAGGGCTTTAAAATAATGGTGGGCAGCAATAAAATTAAGCTGTACGCTAACGACTTAATAGGCTTGCAGTATGGCACACAAACCATTATTGATTTACTTCAGAAAGAAGACGGCAGGTGGCTAATTCCGCAATCTACCATTATAGACGAGCCAAAAATAGAAAACCGAGCAATTTACCTTACACTGCCCGATTCCGTATGGCCCGATGGGCTTGCTCAATCGCTCGTGAAAAATAGAATTAATCAACTAATTACTCCCCAAAAATATACTTTAGCAGCAACCGGATTGATTTTATTATCTGACACCGCCAGCCTTAACTCCCGTTGGAAACTGGATATAACCCATGCCAAAAGCATAAAACAGCTCTATTTAGAGAGCCCTCAAAAGTGCACTACTGCTATTTTTACCATTAACCATCCTGCCATGTTAAGTACTGACTCCCTTCGTATTTTAGGAGAAGCATTATGGAGCCCATCTGCCAAATTAAATTATTCGAGTATTGAAAACAGGATTGCTATAAAAAGTTTAAATTAATAACCCGAACCCGATTAACATCAAAATCTATAACTTTGCCGAAATTAATAATTATTACATGAAAACAGCAGAAATTAAAACTGGCAAAGGCATTATGAAAGTCGAATTTTTCGACAAAGATGCTCCTAACACCGTTGATAACTTTACTAAATTGGCCAAAGACGGCTTTTATAACGGTCTCACTTTTCACCGTGTAATTCCGAATTTTGTACTACAAGGAGGATGCCCAGATGGCACTGGTGCTGGTGGCCCCGGCTATTCGATTAAGTGCGAGTTGGATGGAGACAACCAATACCACGACAAAGGTGTTTTATCAATGGCGCATGCTGGTAGGGACACAGGTGGAAGCCAATTTTTTGTATGCCATAGCCGCGAAAACACAGCTCATTTAGACCGTAACCACACTTGCTTCGGAAAAGTGGTAGAAGGTTTGGACATTATCGATCAGATTTCTGAAGGCGATGTAATTGAGTCGATTACAGTTTTTGAATAATTTTGAACACTAAGGAACTGTAAAAAAATAAGTTGTGCATAAAAGCCTTAATTATTTTTGTTCCTGATAAGGCAAAAAATTTGCGCATAGTAGCACTACGCAATGATTTTTGAACGCAACCAGGGGCAAAAAGAATAAGGATAACTGTGCAAGTTATTTCTTTACAGTTCCTATAACCTATCCACCCAAATAAACATACCCACAGCGAAGACTCAAAGGCACAAAAGAAGCTATTCTTGGTGTACCTTTTGCCCTGATAATTATAAGAACAGTGTCTTAGTGGCAAAAAAAGTTGTTAACTCAACTGAATAGCTGCCATATATACCAACTTTGAAAAACCGCGTCCTGCGTGCCACAATACGGCACTTCGATATGCAGGCATGTTTTTTTGGGGCTATGCCTGCATTTGGGTAATGATAAATATCCTCGCCTGCCGCATAAATGACCTGCAAAGCCAGGTAGGAATTAACGTTCGCCAATTGGCGGATAAGAGATGATTTGAATACTTCAAAATTCGTTAATCAAAATTCGGCATTTTTTAAAAAATACGCATGTTTCACTGCAGCCGCTAAAGCTTTTAGCGGCTGCAGTGAAACTTTTTAGCATAAGCACAGAAAATGCCAAAGGCCCCTTCTAACCTGCATTATTCATGAATAATCTATTTATTATGCATCCCAACTGACTACCATTCAGGCACGTACTCGAATTTTGATACTCAACGTAGCTCGCTACGTCTCTCCCGATGAGAAAATTGGGACAAGCTGTTCCATAATTCTGCGTGAGCACCTGACTAACAGCCATTTGAAATGCTCATAACGAAGGCTCATGAATAATGCAGGCTAAAGAGGCGGCTTTTTACCTATGCACGTATTTCCACGGTTGCCATGGCGCCATATAATTTTGTTTAGTAATTATTACCGCTTTTTCTATCCCTCTTTTATCAATAATTGGGCTAAAACCGTACTCATAACACAAATAGTACAAGCTGGTTTTTGAAGCCCTGTACATCGAAGAAAAAATATTAAAATCGTAGCCCATAGCAATCATTACTTCTTTTCGTACAGTTGATTTGCCTACGGGAGAAAGGGTTTTTAAAATACGCCTGTTTTTACGCAATTTACTGTTAACGGCAATTATTTCCTTTTCTTCGGTTCTTTTAATTTTATTATTAAAAGCATTGCGGCAATAGGCATCACAAAATTGTTTATCTGTTCTCCCATAGATAGTTTTTTTGCATTTTTTGCATTCAGAATAATTTAGTAAACCATTATTACTCATTTTTATAAGTGTTTATATTCGACTTTAAGTACTTATAAATATAGGGTTTATATATTGAAATTACGTTATTGCAGAATAATCTTAATACCTATTAGTATGGAAAATGCACTCAAAAGAATTACCTTAAAGCATGTTGTAATCAATAGTAAAAAATTAATTGGGTTACAGTTTTATCCTAATAAAGTATTGCAAGCCTTGGTCAAGCAATTGCCTTGTGTAAAATGGGATAATCAATCCAATATGGCCTGTGTAAGTAATTCGCCTCAAAACCTTGCTGTTATCTACAAAACATTTAAAGGAGTAGCATTTTTAGATGGCAAATACTTTTATCGTAATAAACCTTTAGTAAAACCAGTACTGCCTGAGAAACAAGTGACGGTTGCTTCTTTTTTAGATCGCTATATGCCTGCCGATTACAGAAAATGCCCACAAGCGTATATCGAAAAGTTAGCAATAAAAAAATACAGCCTCAGTACCGCAAAAACTTATATATCGTTTTTTGAGGCCTTTATAAATTACTATAAAAACGTTGATTTACTTGAATTAGGGGAAGAACATATTCGTGCATACTTACTTATTCAAATTAAAAAAGAGAAGTCAGAATCAACCATTAACCAAGTAATAAATAGCATTAAATTTTATTATGAAATGGTTTTAGGTATGCCAAATCGCTTTTATCATATTGAGCGACCACGTAAAAAAGAGCGATTGCCAGAGGTATTATCAAAACAGGAAGTGCTAAAAATTCTTAATTGTACCAACAATATTAAGCACAAATGTATTTTAAGTGTAATCTATTCTGCAGGGCTTAGGGTAAGTGAGTTGTTGCGGCTAAAGCTATCGGATATAGATAGTGGGCGAATGGTTATTAGAGTGGAGGACTCCAAAGGAGGCAAAGACCGATATACCTTGCTAAGCAAGAATGTTTTAATGGAGCTAAGGCAGTATTTTAGGCAATACAAACCCAAAGTTTACTTATTTGAGGGCGTGTATAATTACCCCTACACAGCAAGTTCTGTGCTAAAAATATTAAAAAGAGCCGCCCATAAAGCGGGTATTTTAAAACATGTTAAAACACATATGCTGCGCCACTCATTTGCCACCCATTTATTAGAGCAAGGCACTGATCTCAGAACCATCCAAACTTTATTAGGTCATGGTTCAATTCGCACTACAGAGATTTATACACATGTGGCTAATAATGTTATGAAAGCAATAAAAAATCCACTAGATTAGCTAAAAAAAACAATAGTGCTTACAGGTCATACTGGTTACCCACACTTACAGGTCATAACAAGTACACAATTGTTGGGCTCCATTTAGTATTTTTTGTTACTGAGGTAGCCAAATTTGAGACTTCATCTTAAACTCAGGTATTTGAAGTTTCAGCAAGTGGAGTTTGGGCTAAGGCCAAACTTTTGGCAAATTTCATCACACCTAATA
>JALSJD010000135.1 GCA_026989535.1 Cyclobacteriaceae bacterium | reverse complement strand
AAGTTCACCCGAAAAACTGAATCAACACAAATTATATGAATGATTCGACTAGTCAAATAATCCTAAATAATATCCATATTATCATTTTAATAATTTAGGCCACCTCTTTTCGTACAGGCACTAATTAATAGAGGTTCCCTTAACTATCCATCACCACGCCATCAATTATTACAGTTTCGATAGAATCGGTATTAAAAGCATAGGGCATATATTCAATTGAAGGTATTTCTTTTGTAATGATTACACTACCGGCTTTACCTACAGATATACTCCCGTGTGTGTTTAGCACTTCCATGGCATACGCACTGTTCATAGTGGCTGCATTAATGGCTTCTTGTGGGGTCATTCGCATATTAACACATGCCAATGAGAGTATAAACGGCATTTTTCCGCTAGGAGCACTTCCGGGGTTATAATCTGTAGCAAGTGCTACCGGTAATCCGGCATCAATCATTTCTCTGGCTGGAGGGTACGTTGTTCGTAAAAAAAATGCTGCCCCTGGTAATAAAGTAGGCATTGTAATGGAGCCTTTTAAAGCTTCAATTTCTGCTTGCCCCATACTTTCTAAATGATCTACACTTAACGAATTAGTTTTTACACCCACTTGCACACCTCCTGAGATATTTAATTGGTTGGCATGAATTTTCCCTTTTAGCCCATATTTTTTGCCTGCCAACACAATACGCTCGGTTTCTTCGGGTGTAAAAAAACCTTTTTCACAAAACACATCTATGTAATCGGCCAATTGGGCTTCGGCTACTTTGGGCAGCATTTCGTTAATTACCAGGTTAATATATTCATTTCTATCCTCATATTTTTTAGGGATGGCATGCGCACCCAGGAATGTGGTTTTTACTGTTAATGGTGTTTCTTTACCAATTCGTTGGGCTACCCGTAACATTTTAAGCTCGTCTTGAACAGTGAGGCCATAGCCACTTTTAATTTCAACACAGGCTGTGCCAAACCCAATAATTTCGTTTACTCGAGCAAGCGCAAATTCAAATAGCTCTTCTTCTGATTTACTTTGTAATTTTTTAGCAGAGTTTAAAATCCCACCTCCTTTTTTGGCTATGTCTGCATAAGACATCCCATTAATTTTATCTACAAATTCTTCTTCTCTACTGGCAGCAAAAACCAAATGGGTATGAGAATCTACGAAAGTGGGCAATACAAACTTATTGGTAGCATCTATAGTTTTGCAATCAGTAGTTGGCATATTAGCCATGGAGCCATAATCTTGGATTACACCCCATTTTATATACAAAAATGCGTTTTGGATGGAGGGTAACACAGCCATATTAGCACCTGCTACCCAAGTACAGGCACTAGTTTCTTCCCGAGTTTGTACTAACTCTTTAATGTTTATAATTAATAATTCCATGAAAGATTCAGATAGATTTACTCTCCTGTTTCTGTATTTACTGCTTCTACAGTTTGTTCAAGCTTAGTGCCGTAAATAGGAAAACTGAGCTTAAAGGCAAAGAAAAATCCATTTTGTTGTATGCCTGGACGCAACCCAGTTTCTACACCATAACCCCAACCCAAGGTGCGATTAAATTTGCCTTTTAACCCAGCTCTAAATCCTAAAGGGGCTTGTTTAATGTCTTCTAAAGATACGGTTTCACCTCCAACAAGTAAATCATCTATGGTAATTCCTGGCGCATATAGTACATCTACATAAGTAGTCATTAATAAATCGTCACCGTTTGGTTCCCAACGCGACTCAAAGTCAACAGCAAAGTTTTTAAACCAACTCATAGAGCCTCCTACATAAAAACCATAAGCAGCAACATTGGTGTATAATTCGTCTGAATTAACTGGTGTGCCGTCATTATAAAACAAATCCATTTCTTGCTTTGCCAAAACAGTGGATAATCCGGCAGCCGAAGTGTAGAAGAAAGCACCTCCTCTGCCTCCCACAATTTCGCGAACCGTATTTTTTATAAGTGCATTTTTAGGCACAGTAGCAGCCCATTCGGTGCCTTTTAATCGTTTGCTATATAATAAAATTTTAGATTCCGATTCTTTTGTGCGGTCTAAAATATGATAGGTGCCCCCTGCATCTCCATAAAAATACGTTGAGATAACATTTTCGTTAAAGGCATTTCGGTTGGCTGCATCTCTAGCAATATCAAACCTTGAGCCATAAGTAGTCCTTCCTGAAAATTCAAAATCGAGCTTATCTTTATGGTAATAATTTGCTTCTAACCCAAATCCTCCAACTATGTTTAAGGCGCCAATATCACCCACAATGGGCTGAAAATGTATAAAAAGCTTTTTTATATCATAAGGGTCATCATAGGTAACGGTGTACTTTAATGCCTTAGATTTTTTGGTTGCCTGACTAAATACATTAGCCGAAATGGCTAGTAATAATCCAATTATAAAGCTGCTTTTTAATCGCATATTATTTATTAACTAATTTTATAAGCCCAAATATACCTAGCAATCTACGATATTTAAAATCAGTATTTAACACTAGTTAGAGCTCGTCTATAAAGTAAAAATTTCTAAAGTCGCAATGATCAACCACCAAAATACAAATAAAACCCAATTATTTAATAATCAAACTCTTAATAGGTTTGAGATTTTTATGGGTGCATAACATTTTGTCGTTTTAGTTTAAACCATTTTTTGCAAGCCCCCTAACCTATTATTAAAAAGAAAAGCAAAATAGAAATCGTCATTCTCGCCAGTTGGCGAGCAGGAATCTGTAGATATGGAAAGAGATTAAACATTATGGCTATAATAAATTTTAATCAGTTTTTATTAGTTGTAACATCCTACAGGGCGGATTCCTCCCGAGTACTCGGGAGGAATGACGTAAGTGGTTGTTTTTTTCTTACCTACTCCTAAAATAACAGTATAAATAATTAGCGACAAAATGTTATACACCCATTTTTATTATTGAGATTTAGTTGTCATTTATTTTTTGTTTATTGGACCCGATAGCTATCCGGGTTTATAGACAGACACTAGTTTAACTTTTCGGGTTCTGGTGTAAGGGCTATAATTTGATTGTTTTCTAATTTAATAATTTTTACCGCTCCATTTGAATTGCTTGATTTATAATCGAATAGTGGGTTAAAATTGCCTTTTTGATGATACCCATTTTGAAAATAAGTACCATAATTTTTTAATGATTCGGCAATTAATTTCATTGCATAATAGCCCCTAAAAAAGTACTTGGTAGGTTGCGATTTGTACTTATTAATATACCGATTTGTTAATTCTATGTATTCTAGTGTAGCCACGTCATCAACCGCAGAAATGGCCAATGTAACACCAAGCCCTTCCATAATTCCTAACCCTGCATTAGTAGATTCAAACCAGTTGCCAACCCCCATTATTTTTATAGAATCACCCCGGCTAATAATAGCCGACATCGCCTCAGTAGATATAGTTGGATCGGAGGAGGCAATGAATATATGCCCAATTGAATCTTTAGGGATAAGCATAGAATTGATGGTAGGCAGGTTGTACGCATTTTCAATTTGCTCCTTGGTCATTTTTCTTGTTCTACGCCTATCCACTATTCTTTTAGAAGCTGTTAACCCATCATACACCTCGCGCCTGTTATCAGAGCCAATTTTTATGATGGCTTTAATTTTAAAAGAATCTTGTTCTAGCTCGTGCTTATAAACAAAAGCTGAAATGGAGTCTATTTTAGAACTACCATAATAAATAAATACATTCTTATTAATGTCTTGAGTTTTCATATAGTTAGCTGCCTTTTTTGCCAACTGGTCGGCACTTGCTCTTAGTAAAAAAGCATAAGGGCTACTATCTGAAATTTTAGCGTTAGATGATGTTGGGTTTACAAAATTTAGTTTTTTAGTTATTGCAATATGCTCCATTTTAGCCACTAGTTTAGGGTAAATTGGGCCTAAAACTGCATCCAAGTTTTCGAACGCGCCATTTTCTAATAAAACGGTTAATTGAGCAGAATCTTTTTTGGTATCCAATACTCGCAGTTTAAAAAGAGTTGAATCCGTGTCATAAGCAGCCATTTTTGCCCCTTCGTAAATATCAACTGCCAACGATTTTTTTAAGTATTTACCAGTAGCCTCCACCCGATCGATAAAGAAAGGAAGCATAATGCCGATTTCGTATGTATCTTTAAAAACGCTTGGAGGAATACGATTAAATTGGGTTATGTCTAACTCAAATTTTTCGACTAAATAATTGATTGCCATTTGTGACTGATCCGAATGCGGCAGTTTGGTTAGCGCATTTAGGTATTCTTTAGCAATTTCTCTACTATCAGGGTATTCATTATGCAACTGGACTAGTGCATCAATCGATTGCCCTTGCACTTGGCTTTTTACTAGCGTATTAACTTTACTCAAATAGGGTTCTGAAGTAATTTTGCTGGCGTAAAGCATCCCTTTAAATACCCCCGACTGCTCAAACCCAATTTGGGCTAACCACAAATAAACGGCCTCTATTTTATCCCAGTTTTTATTTTTAACTGTGATTTGCAAAAACACATTTTTAGCATACGATTTGTCATTATCGTAGTAGGCTGCATTGCCTAAGTAGAATTGAGCATAAACAACTAAATCGTTTTTATCCTCTTTTGCCAATAAGCTTTTAAAAGATTGCTTGGCCAAGCCATATTTGCCCTGATCTAATAATTGTTTAGCCGTTTGATACTTACTCTTAAAATTAATAGAGGCTTTTTGTGCACTTACATGCAGAGCTAATGCTAACGCCAACACTATTAAAAATATTTTCTTTGTCATACGTAAATGGAAAAATACAAATTTTTATTGTTTCAAGCTCTAAAAGTGAAGATTGCAGAATGAATTTGAGTGATTTTATTCCCACTCAATGGTTGCAGGGGGCTTAGAGCTAATATCATACACCACTCTATTAACTCCTTTTACCGAGTTTATTATTTTATTAGATACTTGTGCCAAAAACTCGTAAGGTAGGTGCGACCAATCGGCTGTCATCCCATCTACGCTGCTCACTGCTCGTAAAGCCACTACTTGCTCATAGGTGCGTTCATCGCCCATTACGCCCACCGATTGTACAGGGAGGAGCATTGCGCCTGCTTGCCACACTTCATCGTATAAATTAGTATCCTTTAAGCCCTGAACAAAAATATAATCCACTTCTTGTAAGATTCTAACTTTTTCAGGAGTGATGTCTCCCAAAATTCGAATGCCCAACCCAGGGCCCGGAAATGGATGCCTGCCTAAAATGCTCTGTGAAATGCCCAAGGATTTACCTACTCTTCGCACTTCATCTTTAAACAACGTATTAAGTGGTTCCACTACTTTAAGCTTCATAAAATCGGGCAACCCACCCACATTATGATGCGATTTTATGGTAGCCGAAGGTCCTCCAGTAACAGAAACTGATTCAATTACATCTGGGTAAATGGTGCCTTGCCCCAACCATTTAACGTCTTCAATTTTATGCGCTTCTTCATCAAATACTTCAATAAATGTTTTACCAATAGCCTTTCGCTTGGCTTCAGGCTCGGTTAACCCTTTTAATGCTTTATAGAATTTAGCCTTAGAATCAACGCCTTTTACATTTAGCCCCATGCCTTGGTACGACTCCAATACTGAGTCAAATTCGTTTTTGCGCAGCAACCCATTATCTACAAAAATGCAGTGCAACTGCGCACCAATGGCATTATGCAAAAGCATAGCTGCTACCGAAGAATCCACGCCACCTGAGAGGCCAAGTACCACTTTATCAGTACCAAGTTTTTCTTTTAGTTCCGCAACAGAGCTGTCAACAAAATGGTCGGGTGTCCAATCTTGGGCACAACCACAAATATCAATCACAAAGTTTTTTATAATTTGCTGCCCTTCGGTTGAGTGGGTTACTTCTGGGTGAAATTGAATGCCGTACCGGTTTTCATTTTTTACTTTATAAGCCGCCACTTTTACCGATTCGGTAGAAGCTATTATTTCAAAATTATCGGGTAAATTGGTAATGGTATCTCCGTGCGACATCCACACTTGAGAGTTGAGGCTTACGTCCTTCATTAAGTTATTTAAAGTGGCTATCTCGCTTAAATTAGCACGCCCATATTCTCTAGTAGTAGAGGCCTCTACAGCTCCTCCTTCGGCTTGTGCCATTAATTGCGCACCGTAACAAACACCTAAGAGCGGCAATTTGTTAAACTGGGTAGAGTCTAATTTGGGGCTATCTTCACCTCGTACCGAAAACGGGCTACCCGAGTAAATTACACCTTTTACACCAGATAAATCGGAAGGGATTTTATTGAACGGATGAATCTCACAAAATACATTTAACTCTCTTACTCTACGAGCAATAAGCTGTGTGTATTGCGAACCAAAATCGAGGATTAGAATCTTTTCTACCATCGCGCAAAGGTAAATAAGTTATGAGTTATTAGTTAAGGGTTAATGGTTAAAAGTTAAGGGTTAATGGTTAAAAGTTAGGAGTTAAGAGTTCGAAGTTGGGAGTTAAACACCATACTTTTGTACGCAAATGGCAAAGCGAGTAGTTGTAGGGTTATCAGGCGGAGTAGATTCCAGTGTGGCGGCATATCTTTTAAAAAAACAAGGGTATGAGGTGATTGGTATTTTTATGAAAAATTGGCACGATGACTCAGTAACCATTAGTGATGAGTGCCCGTGGCTTGACGATGCCAATGATGCGATGATTGTGGCGGAAAAATTGGATATCCCTTTTCAAACCATTGACTTTAGCAAACAGTATAAAAAACAGATTGTTGATTATATGTTTGAAGAGTATAAGCAGGGCCGCACGCCCAACCCAGATGTGCTTTGCAACCGAGAAATTAAGTTTAGTGTGTTTTTAGATACGGCACTAAAACTAAAAGCTGATTATGTAGCCACAGGGCATTATTGCTGCAAGGGTGAAATAGAAATTGGAGCCCGCCTGCCGGACGGGCAGGGCAAAAAAACCTATCAACTTTTGGCAGGCAAAGATGATAATAAAGACCAAAGCTATTTTCTATGTCAGCTAAGCCAAGCTCAATTGGCTAAATCGCTGTTCCCCATTGGGGAATTAACGAAGCCCGAGGTTCGAAAAATTGCGAAAGAGCAAGACCTAATTACAGCCGAAAAAAGAGATTCGCAAGGGCTGTGTTTTATTGGCAAAGTGCGCTTACCCGAATTTTTGCAGCAGCAATTAAAGCCAAAAACAGGGGTAGTAATTGAAATTCCTGAATCCTTTAAAGGGTATGAAGCGAAAATGCCTGAAATAAATCATCCCTTAGGGCATAAGCAGTTACTGGCTCTTTCTGCTCCCTTTGCGTATAAAAAAGAAGATGGCCTTTTAAAAGGCGAGCATATTGGAGCGCATTATTTTACCATTGGCCAGCGCAAAGGACTGGGCATTGGAGGCACTCCTTTGCCACTATTTGTAATTGAAACGGATGTAAAAGAAAATATTATTTACACCGGCCAAGGCGAAAACCACCCAGGGTTATTGCGGGCTGGTTTATTTGTAGCAACAGATGAAATCCATTGGATAAGACCCGATTTAGCACTTAAGGTAGGCGAAACTGCCAAGTACAAAGCCAGAATTCGTTACCGCCAACCCTTAGATTGGGCTACGCTGTACCAAAAAGAAGAGGGGCTGTATATTATTTTTGACCTGCCTCAAAAAGCCATTGCCAAAGGGCAATTTGTGGCTTGGTATGATAAAGATGAGTTGGTTGGCTCAGGAGTGATTGGGTAATCTACATTATTCATGGAGGTCCGACCTTGATTAAAAATTACTGGTGTCCGAATAAAAACCCACTAATACCCATTTAATAAAAAAACAGAAACTAACCACTTTACCGGATTTATTCCGGTATCCCCCTTTTATGTATCTAATGAAGCCTCCTGAATTCGACTAGTTGGCGGATATTTTTTGGTCTGACTATCGCCCGACCTTGATTAAAAATTACTGGTGTCCGAATAAAAACCCACTAATACCCATTTAATAAAAAAACAGAAACTAACCACTTTACCGGATTTATTCCGGTATCCCCCTTTTATGTATCTAATGAAGCCTCCTGAATTCGACTAGTTGGCGGATATTTTTTGGTCTGACTATCGCCCGACCTTGATTAAAAATCCGCATTACACCTTTTATTTTTAAGTTTTAGTTTGATTCTTTGCAGCTTCTACTTTAACCGCAATATGAAACGAATTTTTTTAAAAAGAATCACCTTTATTTTAGCCTTGGTAGTATTTAGTTTTTACGAAGCATTGAGCCAAAAAATAGATAGCATATCTACCGAACTTGATGAAATAATAATAGCTGAAAATAGGATTCAATTACCTTATTCGCAGCAAAGTAGGAGTATTTCAATTATCACTAAAAAAACAATTTCGCAGACTGCCGCAATAAGTGTAGCCGATATGCTCCACCATATTGGGGGTGTTGATGTACGCACCCGTGGTGCCAATGGCGTACAAGCCGATATTGGCATTAGAGGAGGCACATTTGACCAAACGCTGATTTTAATTAATGGCATAAAAATATCTGACCCACAAACTGGGCACCACTCCCTTAATTTACCTGTTGATTTAAGCAATGTAGAACGAATCGAGGTGCTTAAAGGGCCAGGAGCCAGAACTTTTGGACAAAACGCATTTTCGGGAGCGGTAAATATTATTACGCAAACACCTAAAAAATCTTATTTAAAAGTAGGAGCTCAAGCTGGAGATTTTGGTCTGTTTGGGGCAAGAGTTTCTGGCGCTTTTGTTACGGATATACAATCACATAACCTAGCTGTAAATTACGACCAATCCAACGGGTATAAACATAATACAGACTATACCATTTTCAATGCCCTGTATGAAGGTGCTATAAAATTGGGCGAAGATAAACTTAGTTTTATGGGAGGCATTACCGACCGAGCATTTGGTGCCAATGGGTTTTATGCCAGCCCAGCCTTTACCGAGCAATACGAAACCATTCAAACCGGATTGGCAGCCCTTACTTATAACACATCGGTTGGCAATGCAACCCTAGAGGCCAGAGCCTATTACCGCCAAAATGATGACAAATATGTTTTTATAAGAGACAATCCTGAATTCTTTAAAAACAACCATACCAATAGAACATTGGGGCTGGAAGTAAACACGGTAATTCCTCATACAAACTCAACTACGGGCATTGGCATCGACCTTAACAGGGTTGTCCTTAGAAGCAATAATTTGGGCACAAGAGAGCGGATTGTGACTTCGATGTTTGTAGAACACCGTATGGAGTTTTTGGCAAATAAGCTGAACATAACCCCTGGGGTACAACTTAATTACTATACCGATTTTGGTTTTAATGCCTTGCCAGGTATTGATGTGGGGTATTCGCTCACCAACCACCTCACTACATTTGGCAATATTGGCTATACCTACCGCATACCCACATACACCGATATGTATTACCAAAGCCCGGTAAACGAAGGCAACCCTGATTTGCTGCCAGAATATGCGTGGAATTATGAATTGGGGTTTAAAACCCGGGGCCTTTCTGCCCTAAATGCAGAAGCAAGCTTATTTTACCGCGATGGCAAAAATATGATTGATTGGGTACGAGCAACAGACACCGATCCTTGGAAACCCATTAATATTTTAGATTTAGATATGCGAGGGTTTGATACTAATATTTCTTTTCTGCTTGCCAACTCTTGGCCTCCTTTATTTAAGCAACTATCAATTAATTACACGTATATAGATGCGAAAGTTGAGAACCAAGAAAACCAATTATCGAGGTATGCGTTAGAAAACTTGCAGCATCAGTTTAGAGCTACCTTAAATTTAGCTTATGGCAATAAAATCACGCATTCGATTAGTGCAGGTTATTACAACCGGGTAAACCTTGATGACTACACGGTGGTGGATAGCCGTATTAGTTATAAAGGTAAAAAAATAACTTTATTTGCCGATGTTACTAATATTTTTGATGTTACCTACCAAGAAACCAATTTGGTAATTATGCCGGGGCGGTGGTTTAAAGCAGGGGTAAGTGTGGATGTGTTTTAGATTATAAGGTTGTTGTGCGCAAGTTTTTCTGAACAGACTTTGAAAACTTTCAATAATGACAGATATAAAATACTTTGTTAAAAACCCAAATATTGACTTCATGTTTGGATATTTCGGCAACCAACCTATTCTTACTAAGCAAGATAAATTTAAACCTGTTCAACTTACTAGTATTACTGAAGATGGAAAAGAAGAAGTACTCAATAATTTTTATGTAAAGAATCCTGATAGTGATTCACTTGAAAGATTTAAAAGCCAAATAGCCGGAGTTGCCTCTGAAGTAATGGGGACAGATGATCTAATAAAGGCTCCTAATGAAGTGGAAGTTATTTTAAGTATTACTATGAAAGAACGTAGGTTTAAAGAGGTCGATGTTGACAATCTTGCTAAATCAGTATTAGATTCATTGATCGGTATAGTATTCGAGGATGATTCGCAAGTTTCTACATTACTAGTAAATAAGTCTGTTCACCCTATGAAAGTTGACAGTATTATGATTGCCATAACAAGACTTAGCAGTACTAGAAATGGTTATGTTGGTTTCATTGACCTCTTTAAAGAAGGTAGAGAGTGGTAAAAACCAGCGCACAACAATCGGTAAGCAGGCAAGGCGGCAGTATAGCATGCTGACATTTCAGTATAAATTACTAACTTTATTATTCCGGGGACAGATACGTAGGTGTGAATCCCGCCTCGCCTCTTACCTAGACCCGTTGTTAAAGTTTTAAGCTTTAACAGCGCTATAGTTTAACAACCTTATAAACTATTTTTACGCTCGTGAAAGAGAAACTCACCCTTCTGTTAGTTATACTAGCTGCTGGCTATCTGCTGTTGGTATTTGGGCTTTATTGGTTTCAAACCCAAATTGTTTTTCAAAGAAAAACCTTAAAAGAAGAGCATAAATTTGAGTTTGATGAGCCTTTTACGGAGTTTAAAATTAAGGGTAGTGCTGGAGCTCTTATAAATACGCTTATTTTTAACCCGCCTATTGCCGAACCTAAAGGAACTTTACTCTATTTTCATGGCAATGCCGATAATTTGCAGCGTTGGGGAAATTATGCCGTTGATTTTACCAAAATAGGCTACCAAGTGGTAATGATTGATTATACTGGTTTTGGTAAAACCCGAGGCACACCTACCGAAGAGTTGCTATATCAAAATGCGGAAGATGTCTGGAAATGGACACAACATCATTTGCCAGCTAAGAATTTTATTATTTACGGAAGGTCTCTTGGTACGGCAGTTGCTTCTCATTTAGCAGTAAACCATAGTGCCAGTCAACTTATTCTTGAAACCCCCTTTTATCAATTAAAACAAGATAGGCTTAAATACTTTTTCCCTTTTGGGCTAAAGTACGAGTTTGCCAACCATAAAAACATTCCGCTTATTGATTATCCTATCACCATTATACAAGGCACCAACGACTGGGTGGTTTCGTTGGCATCTGCACAAAAATTAATACCCTTACTTAAACCAACAGATAACTTTTTTGTAATTGAAGGGGGAGGGCATAAAAATTTAAGAGACTTTGAGGAGTACCATCAATTGCTCAATGATATTTTGTAAAGCTTTACTATAAACTCGATAGCTATCCTTCTGAACCAGACACCGAGTTTATAGACGGGCTCTAATTAGTGTTGTTTAATGCTAACATATCCATCACACTCCTTTGCCACCGCCCTGCCTTCGTTTATGGCCCACACCACTAAACTTTGGCCTCTTCGGCAATCGCCTGCGGCAAAGATGCCCTCCACATTGGTTGAAAATTTACCATAATCAGCGGCCACATTACCTCGCTCAGAGATATTAACTTTGGCTTGTTTTAATACACCTTGCTCGGGTCCGGTAAAGCCCATAGCTAAGAAAACCAAATCGGCAGTAATGGTTTTTTCTGTACCTAACACTTCTTGTGGTATCATTCGGCCATCCTTTGAGATCCATTTAATTTGAGTAGTTACAACAGCCGTTAGTTTGTCACCTTCTCCTTTAAATCTCTTAGTCATTACCACATATTCACGCGGGTCTTTGCCTTGTTTTGCTTCAGCTTCTTGCTGGCCATAATCCAACTTGTAAATTTTGGGGTACTCTGGCCAAGGGTTAGCATCTGCTCTACTTTCAGGTGGCATAGCCATAATCTCTAACTGCTTTACCGATTTGCAACCTTGGCGAAGAGCTGTTGCCACGCAATCTGTGCCGGTATCTCCACCACCAATTACCACTACATTTTTACCTTTCGCATTAATGTAGTTATCCTGCCTGTCTGGCAGGCGAGTATCAGCGTGATTGGAGTTTAATAGACTTTTTGTACTTTGCGTTAGGTAATCCATGGCAAAATGTACGCCTTCCAGTTCCCTGCCTTTTACAGGTAAATCTCGTGGCACGGTTGAGCCGGTGGCTAAAATAACGGCATCATTGGTCTGTTGAAGTTCTTGCATCGTAACATCTTTGCCAATTTCAACGCCTGTTTTAATTGTAATGCCTTCGGCTTGCATAAGTTGCAATCTGCGCTCCACTACCTTTTGCTTATCGAGCTTCATATTGGGGATGCCGTACATTAATAAGCCCCCGGCCCTATCGGCTCGTTCATAAATAGTAACGGAATGCCCCCGTTGGTTTAGCTCATCAGCGGCTGCTAACCCAGCCGGGCCAGAGCCAATAATGGCTACTTTTTTGCCTGTTTTTGTTTCAGGTATTTGAGGCGTAATCCAACCTTGCTCAAAAGCATATTCAATAATAGAATACTCATGATTTTTAATAGTTACAGGGGGCTCGTTAATGCCAAGCACACAGGCTCCTTCGCACGGAGCAGGGCATACCCGGCCTGTAAATTCAGGAAAATTATTGGTCTTCATTAACAGTTTAAATGCCTTTTCCCAATGCCCTTTATACAGCATATCGTTCCAATCTGGTATAAGATTATACACTGGACAGCCAGAGGCACCGCTTGGCAAATTGGCTCCAGTATGGCAAAAAGGTGTGCCACAATCCATACAACGAGCCGCTTGGTTTTGCACTGCCTCTTGTGCCATTGGGGTGTGAAATTCGTTCCAGTGTTTTATTCTTTCTAAAGGAAGTTCATCGGTTAACTCCTCTCGTTTAATTTCTAAAAAGCCTGTTGGTTTACCCATTTTTGTTAGGTGTTAGATTGTTATTGGTTAATTAGTTATTAGTTATTGGTTATTAGTTATTAGTTATTAGTTATTAGTTATTGGTTATTGGTTAGCTGTGCCTTTAACAATACGGCTTTATAATCTCGTGGCATTATTTTGGCAAATTTAGACCTCTCAGATGCCCAATTATCTAAAATAAATTTTCCTTTTACCGAGTTGGTATAATTTATATGCGATTGAATTAACCCTTTTATTACCTCCTCATCCTCTTTTTCCAACAGATCAATGTCAACCATTTCGCGATTAATGCGTCCAAGCATTTTGATGGTGCCTTCATACAAATACGCTTCACCACCGCTCATGCCGGCAGCAAAATTTCGCCCTATTCCTCCTAAAATTACTACTGTTCCGCCCGTCATATATTCACAACCATGGTCGCCAACGCCTTCTACCACTGTTTTTACACCAGAGTTGCGTACAGCAAAACGTTCGCCTGCCAAGCCTGCAATAAACGCTTGGCCCGAAGTAGCCCCATAAAATGCCACATTCCCAATTATCTGGTTTTTAGAAGCAATATAATTAGCCTTATTAGAAGGATAAACCGCAATTTGAGCCCCTGAAAGTCCTTTTCCAAAATAGTCATTGGCTTCTCCTTCAATGGAGAAATTAATTCCTTTGGCCGCAAAAGCTGCAAAACTCTGCCCTGCCGAGCCTTTAAAACTAAAGTTAATAGTGTTGGCAGGAAGTCCCTCTCCTTTATACTTTTTAGAAATTTCGTTCGATAAAATAGTGCCAACCGAACGATCTGTACTTTGAATAGTAAATGACGACTCTACCTTTTTACCAAACTCAATCGCCTCTTTGGCTTTATTAATTAATTGCCAATCCAATGACAGTGACAATTCGTGGTCTTGTTCTTTTTGTTTGTAGGCCCCATCTTCGGGAGCAACTTTTTCTTGGTAAAGAATAGGCGAGAAATCAAGGTTGTTATATCGAGAATCCTTTACCGAATCTAAGAGCTTTAATCGATCTACCTTTCCCACCATTTCGTTGATGGTTCTAAAGCCCAGATCGGCCATTATTTCGCGTAAATCTTCGGCTAAAAATTGAAAAAAGTTAACCACGTGATCTGCTTTGCCTGTAAACTTTTTGCGTAGGTCTTTGTTTTGTGTAGCCACTCCTACGGGGCAAGTATTTAAGTGGCATTTGCGCATCATTATGCAGCCTTCCACTACAAGCGCAGCCGTGGCAACGCCCCATTCTTCGGCACCCAATAAAGTGGCAATGGCCAAATCTTTACCAGTACGCATTTGCCCATCGGCTTGTACCGTAATCCTGTTACGTAGTTTGTTTTTTAACAAAGTTTGATGGGCTTCGGCAATCCCAAGCTCCCAGGGCAAACCTGCATGTTGCACTGAGCTAATGGGCGATGCACCTGTGCCTCCATCGTGGCCAGCAATTAATACCACATCGGCTTTAGCTTTGGCCACCCCCGAAGCAATGGTGCCTACCCCTGCTTCTGACACTAATTTTACATTAATCCGAGCTTCTCGATTGGCTCTTTTTAAATCGTAAATTAGCTGCGCTAAATCTTCGATGCTGTAAATATCGTGGTGCGGTGGTGGTGAAATTAGCCCAACTCCCGGAGTTGAATGGCGCACCCTGCCAATCCAATCATCTACTTTATGCCCAGGTAATTGACCGCCCTCTCCGGGCTTGGCACCTTGTGCCATTTTAATTTGAATTTCATCGGCATTGGTCAGGTAGTTACTGGTTACCCCAAACCTGCCTGATGCCACTTGCTTTATGGCCGACCGCTCCCAATCGCCATTGGCTTTTTTCTCAAAACGAGCCTCATCTTCGCCTCCTTCGCCACTATTCGATTTGGCGCCAATTCGGTTCATGGCAATGGCCAATGTACTATGCGCTTCGTACGAAATAGAACCAAATGACATGGCTCCTGTGGCAAATCTCTTTAAAATATTAGCAGCAGGCTCTACTTCTTCTAATGGAATAGGTGATTGGTTGGTGAAACCCATTAAACCTCTGAGTGTAATCGCTTCTTGAGTCTGGGCATTAATTTTACCTGCGTATTCTTTATATATTTTATAATCGTTGGTTCGGGTGGATAGCTGCAATAATCGTATCGTTTCGGGATTAAAAAGGTGTTTCTCACCTTCGTGTTTCCATTGATACACTCCTCCTTCTTCTAATATTTTTCCTTCCACTTTTATGGATGGGTAAGCCTTGGCGTGTTGCTCTATCACCATTTTACTGATGTCAGAAAATCCCAGTCCCTCAATTCTTGAAATAGATTTTTTAAAACTACGCTCAACCACCTCCAAATTAAGGCCAATAATTTCGAATATTTGTGCACCTTGGTACGACTGCAAGGTGGATATCCCCATTTTGGAGAACACTTTGCGTAATCCATACCCAACCGCATTAATGTAATTTTCTTCCGCTTCCTCTTTTGAAATACCCTCTTTTAGCACTTCTTCCTCCTGCATTTGGTCGATGGTATCAAGTGCCAAGTAAGGGCAAACCGCATTGGCACCATACCCAATTAAGGTAGCAAAATGGTGAGTTTCTCGCACATCGCCCGACTCTACCACCAAGGAAGAAGTAGCACGCAAAGCTCTTTTTATCAAATAATGATGCACCGTACCTAATGCTAAAAGCGAAGGCAATGCCACACGTTGCTCTCCCATTTGCTTATCCGACAAAATGAGAATGGTAGCTCCATATTTTATCGATTCCTCCGCTTTTTTACAGAGCTTATCTAATACCGCAATAATAGATTCCCTTTTATCGAAAGTAGTATCTATTATTGCTGAAGAGAACCCGTGAGCAGGCAATGCTTTTAGCTTAGCCAACTCTCGGCTGCTAAGCACAGGCTGATCTAAATGAATTTGCTTACAATGTGCCGAAGTAGCTTCCAGCACATTTAAGTTTTTACCTAAATTGGTGTATAACGACATCACCATTTTCTCTCGAATAGGATCAATTGGCGGGTTACTTACTTGGGCAAATTGTTGCTTGAAAAAATTTGATAAATGTTGAAATTTTTTAGACAATGGAGGCAGTGGAATGTCGGCTCCCATTGAGCCCAATGGTTCGATGGCTGAATTAGCCATTGGCCCAAGGATTACTTTTATATCCTCTTGAGAGTAGCCAAATGCCACTTGTTTCTTTAATAAATCAATAGGAGAAAGCGTTGTTTTGGTGTTACCTTTGGGTAAATCTTTTAACTCAATTCTTCCTTTTTTAACCCAATCTTGGTAAGGATTACTATTAACAAGCTCAGATTTAAGTTCTTCGTCACTGATAATTTTACCTTTTTCGAGATCAACCACAAACATTTTACCCGGTTGCAACCTGCCTTTCATTAGTATTTGAGATTCATCTATAGGTAACACCCCTGCTTCGGAAGCCATTACGACAATATTATCTTTGGTAACTAAATACCTAGATGGGCGCAACCCGTTTCTATCCAAAGTAGCACCTATTACATTGCCATCGGAAAACGAAATAGAAGCAGGGCCATCCCAAGGCTCCATTAAAGAGGCGTGATACTCATAAAATGCTTTTTTATCCTCCTCCATTTCCTCGTTTCCTTGCCAGGCTTCAGGTATTACCATCATCATAGCGTGGGGCAGAGACCTGCCTGCAAGTGTTAGCATTTCTACAATGCTATCGAGGTTGGCCGAATCGGAATGTGCTTTATCGCAAATTGGCAATAAAAGTTCAAACTCTTCGGGTGTAAATAATTGGCTTTCGAATAAGCGTTGTTTACTTGCCATCCAATTAACATTGCCTCGAATGGTGTTAATTTCGCCATTATGGGCGATGTACCTAAAAGG
>JALSJD010000134.1 GCA_026989535.1 Cyclobacteriaceae bacterium | reverse complement strand
AGGGCGAGAACAGCTTAATAATTCTGCAGCAGCTTGTGTTGTCATTTCTGTAGCTATTGGAACGACAGATATGGGTATTCCTTGACTGGTTGCTTTAAGTATTTTCGCAAGAAGCTTCAAGGCTTTAAGCGGAATTTTTATCTTTTCTTCTGTCTCCTCAATTTCAATTTCAGGATTTTCTGAACGCAATTCTTCCAATGTTGCTGTTAGGGCATCATACGACTCCATTGCCTCTTTTTGTTCCCTTTTGGAAGGTTTTTTCACATCTTCAAAATAATTCATAGTATCTTTTCCATATTGATAATACAATATTAAACGAAATAAACGAAACATTGTTTTATTTACAAAATAATTAGTAAGCCAGAAATAAACTAATGCTAACATTCTGTAAACTCAATAAGGTTTCACCTGTCAAACACTAAATTCATTTCTTGTAGCAAGTTCCGTCAAATTTTTAATTTGACTACGTGTTATTTTGATTTGCTAGTAAATCAAAAAGTTTGCCTACGTGGGTTATTCAAAATTTTGTACTTTTAAGTCCTTACTAGAGTTTACAGTAATCGTTAGCAAGTATGTTTAAAAACAGTTTACATCAAATAGCAATTTTATTTGTCCTAATCGGATGTTATACTATTGGCTGTACTCTAAATTCTGACTCAAACACAGGTTCTGGATATATGACGAAAGTTGATTATGAAAACAATTCTATAGGAAGGAAGCGAACTTCTAAGTATATCAGCAACAAAGGACTTTATCTATTCTTCGAACAAGGCTTCCTAAAAGACACTATTGATATTTCCATAAATAATGAGCCATATTCATCTAGGCTTTATATGACAACAGAAGAATATTTAAGTCTAGCAACTATGGTTGAGTTTCAAAACATTGATCAAATTGAAACGGTAGAAATTAGAAAAAATAAAGGAAGGGTTCTACAAATAATACTAGATGACAAACGAATGAATATTTGGGGAATCAATTACTGGAGTGACACACTAAGAGCTTATTGGTACAAGTATCCTCCAGTATATGAATGACAATCACACTTGCTAACACTTAGCCGAATAGCCAAAATACCTTCATAAAAAAGCCTCAACGATAATTTTTACTGAGGCTTTTTTTGATAACCCACACGCTGGTTGATTTACTGGGTATTTTGGTTATTCGGTGTTGAGCAAATTCCGATTTATTGACCCCTTAGGTGGTTTAGTATTCTGCCCCTTTGTTTTTTTGTCTATTTTTATTTTTAAAACGGCTTATTTATTGTGCCCATACAACTGTTTTTACTCCCAATAAAACACTTTTAGCAATAATCCTTCAGCTTTGTGGTTTAGCTGTACTTTTCCCAGCTCTTGGCTTTTTTAAAATTTTTCATTGTTTAACAGTTACAATTTAAACCCTAAAACTACTAATTTTATGTGGATTGTGTATCCTTCACCGTAGGTGTTTGGTTCAACAATCTGTAAACTCAATAAGGTTTCACCTGTTGAACACTAAGTTTATTTCTTGTAGCTAGTTCCGTCAAATTTTTAATTTGACTACGTGTTATTCTGATTTGCTTAGCAAATCAAAAAGTTTGCCTACGTGGGTTACGAAAATTTTGTACTTTTAAAGTCCTTACTGAAGTTTACAGTAAGCGTTAAGCGGAAGAAAGTTTACTTTGCTTGAATTGTTAACCAATTACTATTATCAATCCCTAATAATTATTTAATTTGCTGATTCATATTTAGGCCTGTGGCCATTTAATAAATTCATATTATGAGTATAAAAATTCAAACGCTATCTGGGTATTTACACGAATACCAAAAAAGTGTGCTACAGCCCGAAAAATTTTGGAGTAGAGTAGCCGAAACATTCCACTGGAAAAAACAGTGGGATAAAGTAGTAGATTGGAATTTTAAAGAGCCCAAAGTGAACTGGTTTGTAAATGGCAAATTAAATATTACAGAAAATATTCTTGACAGGCATTTATACACCCACGGAGATAGACCCGCTATCGTTTGGGAGCCCAACAACCCTAACGAAGCCTCTAAAACACTTAGCTATAAAGAGCTATACGAACAGGTTAATCAGTTCTCGAATGCGTTAAAACAAAAAGGCATTAAAAAAGGTGACCGAGTAGTCATATATATGCCAATGGTGCCGGAAGCAGCCATCGCAATGCTCGCTTGCGCTCGGGTTGGAGCTATTCATTCCATTGTATTTGCTGGGTTTTCATCTACTGCATTAGCAGATCGTATTAATGATTGCGAAGCAAAAATGGTGCTTACCTCTGATGAAAATTACCGGGGAGCAAAAGTGATTCCTATTAAGGCCGTAGTAGATGAAGCCATTGAATCTTGCCCAACCGTTGAGGCGGTAATTACCTTAAACCGCACAGGTGGAGAGGTAAATATGAAAGCTGGAAGAGATTACTGGTGGCACGATGTTATTGAGGGAGAGTCAACCACTTGCCCAGCCGAAGAAATGGATTCGGAAGACCTGCTTTTTATTCTTTACACCTCTGGTTCTACGGGCAAGCCCAAAGGGGTGGTGCATACCTGTGGGGGCTATATGGTTTATGCGCAATTTACCTTCGAAAATGTGTTTCAATACACCGCTGGAGACGTATATTGGTGTACAGCCGATGTGGGTTGGATAACCGGCCACTCTTACATTGTGTATGGGCCCTTACTAAGTGGGGCAACCACTTTAATGTTCGAAGGTGTGCCAACCTACCCAGATGCAGGGCGTTTTTGGGATGTGGTAGATAAGCATAAAGTGAATCAATTTTACACAGCACCCACCGCTATTAGAGCATTAGAGGCACATGGGTTAGACCCCTTTAAAGGGAAAGATCTTAGTTCTTTAAAAGTATTGGGTTCTGTTGGCGAACCCATAAACGAAGAGGCTTGGCACTGGTACCACGATCATGTGGGTAAAAACAAGTGCCCCATTGTAGATACATGGTGGCAAACCGAAACCGGAGGCATTATGTTGTCGCCTATTGCAGGCATTACACCTACAAAACCCTCTTATGCAACCTTACCATTGCCTGGTATTCAGCCTGTAATTGTTGATGAAAAAGGAGAGGAATTAAAAGGCAATAGTGTACAAGGCAACCTTTGTATTAAGTTTCCATGGCCAGGTATGATTCGTACACTTTATGGCGACCATGCCAGGTGTAAGCAAACGTATTTCTCTACCTATGATAACTTATATTTTACAGGCGATGGTGTAAAAAGAGATGAAGATGGCTATTACAGAATCCTTGGCAGAGTGGATGATGTAATTAATGTATCTGGCCATCGAATGGGTACAGCTGAGGTAGAGAATGCCATCAATGAGCACCCATTAGTAATCGAATCTGCTGTGGTAGGCTACCCACACGATATTAAGGGGCAAGGTATTTACGCCTATGTAATTGCAGATGATTCGCAAAGATCAGCTGCTAGTTTAGAAAACGAGATTAGGGCTACCGTTAGCAAAATAATTGGCCCTATTGCCAAGCCTGATAAAGTACAAATTGTATCAGGGCTTCCTAAAACTCGATCTGGTAAAATTATGCGTAGAATCCTCCGCAAAATAGCTGAAGGGCAAACCGATAATTTTGGAGATACCTCCACCTTACTTGACCCTACCGTTGTTGAAGAAATTATTGAAAATATGAAATAACCTTTGGTGTTTAGGTATCGAATTATATTTACAGGCTTTGGTGCCAACCGAACGGTGTACCGAAGCCAACAAATTATCCTAAACTGTGGGCATAATTGGGATACAAGTGAGCAAGAAGGTGCTAATATGCTGTTTTTAGCGCGCAAAGAAATTAAAAAGCACTTTAGCCGATTTTCTATTGTGAGTATTGAGAAACTTGGGTAAAGTTATTAAAATATGTATTTGGTCTTTTTCGGTGGTTTCTTAAAAATTGCCTATTTTAACAAATAACTAATTACAGGCGTTTACTTTTGCTCCATAAAGCAAAGTATCCGCAAGTTGAAAACACTTTCTGAAAAATAATGCCCCTAAACATCGTTTTAATAGAACCCGAAATACCCACCAATACTGGCAATATTGGCCGGCTCAGTTTGGCTTCGGGCGCCCATTTGCATTTGGTAAAACCATTAGGTTTTGCTATTAACGACAAACGAGTAAAAAGAGCAGGGCTGGATTACTGGCAACATCTTGAACTGCATATCTACGATTCCGTTCAAGATTTTTTTGAAACTCATAAAGGAAAAAAAATGGCTTTTCTCTCAAGCCACGGGACCAACGATTACCTGTCCATTACCTACCATGAAGATATGTTTTTGGTGTTTGGAAAAGAATCTGTTGGATTACCTAAGACCATCACAGATAAATATTCGGACTCCTTGTTTAAAATACCTATTCATACCCCACATGTTAGAAGCTTAAATTTGGCAAATGCCGTAAGCATTGTAGTTTATGAGGGCTTAAGGCAGTTAAGGTGATATGTGTTTTTAAAATCATTTTCTTAAAATTAGCCTATTAATTCAAGCTATAAAGCTGTACTTTTATTCAATATTTAAACAATCACAAATAAAATTATAATGCGGGTCGAACTTGACACTAGCATACAACATCAAAAAAATAAATAATGGGACTATTTGATAGCATAAGAGGAGAATTTATTGACATTATCGAGTGGACAGATGACTCGAGTGACACCTTAGTATATCGTTTTGAACGACACGATAATGAAATTAAAAACAAAGCCAAACTTGTAGTAAGAGAGGGGCAAGCAGCAGTTTTTATTAATGAGGGGCAGCTTGCAGATGTATTTGCACCGGGTACGCACACGTTAGAAACCCAAAACTTGCCTATTCTTTCTACCCTTAAAGGGTGGAAGTATGGATTTGACAGCCCATTTAAGGCCGAGGTCTATTTTGTAAGTATGCGAAACTTTACCGATCAAAAATGGGGGACTAAAAACCCGATTACACTATCGGATGCTCGATTTGGCATGTTAGAAATTAGGGCTTTTGGTACTTATGTAATTAAAGTGGATGACCCAACCAAGTTTATTAAAGAAATAGTAGGTACCGATGGGCATTTTACCACTGATGAAATAACCAATCAGCTACGTAGTTTAATTGTTACCAGATTTACAGATGCCATGGGTGAGGCAGAATTACCCGTAGAGAAATATGCAGCCAACACCAACGAAATTTCGAAGTTGGTAAAGGATATAATGCAAGAAGATTTTAACGAGTACGGCATTAAACTTACAAAGTTCTTAATCGAGAACGTATCAATGCCCGAAGAAATCAAGAAAGAAATATTTGAGCTTAGCCGATTAGATAGGATTGATTTAGACAAATTTGCTAAAATTAAAGCGGCCAAAGCCATTGAAAAAGCGGCAGAAAACGAAAGTGGTACTGCTGGTGCTGGTATGGGTATGGGCATGGGTTTTGCCATGGCCAACCAAATGGGCAATGCATTTGCACCCCAGCAGCAACAGCAAGCCGCCCAACCAACAGCCGGTGGAGCTCCGCCACCAATACCCGTAGCCGAAACCTACCACGTGGTAGTTAATGGGCAACAAGCTGGCCCATTTGATTTAAACACCTTGCAACAAATGATTACTAAAAATGAAATTTCAAAAGAATCATTAGTATGGAAGCAGGGCATGGCTGCTTGGACAGCCGCAGGGCAAGTTTCTGCGCTATCTAACTTATTTGGGGCTGTTCCTCCTCCACTTCCTCCTAGTTAGTTTATGGCAGAATTAGAAAAAAACGCACAACCAACGGTAGATGCTTTTGGTTGTGTAGCCTGTGGGGCAGATTTAAAATTTAAACCAGGAACCGCTTCTCTTACATGTGAATACTGCGGAGCTAAAAATGAAATTCCGGCTTCTGAAGAAGAAATACAGGAACTCGATTTTCATGAACATTTTGAAAAAGGTGCTGCAGCGCAGGATCATATGGAGATAAATTTGGTTAAATGCGATACCTGCGGAGCGGAATCTTCGTTAGAGCCCAATATTGCTTCCTCTACTTGCCCCTATTGCGCTACCCCTCTTATTGTGAGTAATGCGCATACAGAGAGCATTATTCAGCCCAAAAGTTTACTGCCTTTTAAGCTTACCAAAAAGGAAGCAATTGAGGCTTTTAAAACTTGGATAAACAAATTATGGTTTGCTCCCAATGCCCTTAAAAAAGCTGTATTATCCTTCGATCATTTTAAAGGAGTGTACCTCCCTTTTTGGACGTTCGACTCCAGCACAAACACTTCTTATACTGGGCAACGAGGCGACCATTATTATGTAAGTGAAACTTATACCACTACTGAAAATGGCAAATCTGTAACAAAAACAAGGCAAGTGCAAAAAACAAGATGGAGCCATGCCTCAGGCAAAATAAGCCATGCTTTTGACGATGTACTTGTTCCTGCATCAGAATCGTTGCCTAAAAAGCAAGTGCGAGAATTAGAGCCGTGGGATTTACCCAACTTAGTTCCGTTCGATACCAAGTATTTAAGCGGGTTTATTACCGAAAAATACCAAGTAAACTTAGAAACTGGCTTTGATAGAGCCCGGGTTGATATGGAAGATAGCATCACAGGGCATATTAGAGGCGATATAGGAGGTGATGTGCAACGGATTCATACCAGAAACACACAGTTTTCTGATGTTACTTTTAAGCATATTTTGTTGCCTGCTTATGTAAGTGCCTATAAATTTAAAGAAAAGCTTTACCGTTTTATGGTAAATGCCCGCACGGGCGAAGTACAAGGCGAACGCCCTTGGAGTGTTGTTAAAATTGTGTTGGCCGTTGCAGGTGTTATTGCGGTTGCCGCAGCAGCTTATTTCTTATTTGGCCAATAAAGACTCTTCCACACCTAGCCTGAACTATTCATAAATAATTCAGGCTAGAAACGATGTTCTTAACTTGCATTCCAAGACCTCTCAAAAAAAAATAGCACTAACCACCTAACTTTAGTCTGCTGGAAAAGTCTCAAGTGCAAATAATAATGCTTTGAGAGGAAGTAGATGTTAGCGTAGCGTGCTTGGGGTTAGCACGTTTTTTTCATACTTGCTGATTATATGGCAATTAATCGTTTTTCCGCAGACTCTTCATAAACCAGTGTAATTGCTTTCACTTTACCTAAATTGAGCGACTCATTAAAACGATAAGCCTAGCCAGCAAGGCAGGCGAATTACCCCCTGCTAACTAAGAATACCATATAGGTGGTATATGCTAACATAAACCAAAAGCCTTCCCAACGACTAATAACAGTTCGTTTACCAATAATAACGGCTAGTATAAGCATCGTGCTGGCTATGATAATCATAAAAATATCTGTGTTACTTACCACCTCAAACCCTAGTGGTTTAATAACAGCACTTATGCCCAATATCCATAACAGGTTAAAAATATTAGAGCCTACGGCATTCCCTACGGCAATGTCGGTGTCGTTTTTACGAACGGCAATAATTGAAGTAACAAGCTCTGGCAACGAAGTACCAATGGCTACAATGGTTAACCCTATAAACGATTGGCTCATCCCAAATATAGTTGCTAAATGAATAGCTCCTTCAACCACCCATTGCCCACCATAAAACAAACCAACCATGCCAATTAAAATATAAATCACAGATTTGCCTGTGGACATAACAGTGATGGTGTTTACTTCAATCTCATCTTTATTTTGCTTAGCAACTACATATACATAGCCTAAAAACAACACAAAAAAGAAAAGCAACACAAACCCATCGTACCTCGAAAGAAGAAGCCCATCGGCAGGATTGGCCTCATTAAAAATGGTGGCATTGGCCAAAAACCCAACCAATAAGGTGGCTATTAATGAAAAGGGTATCTCACTAAAATAAGTGTTTTTTGTAATGGGTAGTGGTCTAATTAAAGCAGAAACCCCAAGAATTAACAAGATATTGGCTATATTACTTCCCAATACATTACCTATAGCCAATTGAGAGCTACCGCTAAAACTAGCCATTAAATTAACGAGCAGTTCTGGTAGTGAGGTGCCAAAAGAGACAATGGTTAAGCCAATAACTATGCTGGGTAGATTAAGCCTTTTGCCAATTGAAGATGCTCCATCTACTAATAAGTCGGCTCCTTTAATTAAAATAACAAAGCCAATAACGAATAATACGTAAATCATAGACAAATAGAAATAAAAGAGTTTACAAGCCTCTTTAATAGAATGGTTAATTTTACCAAACGATATTAGCCTACAATAATACTCCTATCTCCTATAAAAATAGAACTATACCAAGTTATTTTTTACTACACACCACTATTTTAGTTTTGCTTTCATAGTCTCGTACGGCAAATAAATAAACAGCTCCTCCAGGTTTTAAATCCAGCTTTTTCCGGATATAGCTCACACTATCTGGAAAATTACGAACTGAAATGTTCGCCTGTTTGGCGTTAAGGCAGCGTTTAACTTCCTTTTTATCATATTTTAGCACGTTATCTACCTTAAATCTTCGTCCTGGAAAGTTGCTA
>JALSJD010000133.1 GCA_026989535.1 Cyclobacteriaceae bacterium | reverse complement strand
GCTCACACTATCTGGAAAATTACGAACTGAAATGTTCGCCTGTTTGGCGTTAAGGCAGCGTTTAACTTCCTTTTTATCATATTTTAGCACGTTATCTACCTTAAATCTTCGTCCTGGAAAGTTGCTAATTAGTGCATTTGAAGTAAATAAATGCGTGTGTGGGTTTAGTTTAAAAATGGCATGTTGGTTTACTAAATCGTCCATTTTACCTGATTTTAAGATGGCCGCATTGGGCTCGTATAAATACGATAACACGTTGCTATATTTTACAGGCGTTGCTGTACCCCAACTTGTTTTAAAACGGCTTAATGTTGCCAGGTCTGTTGCAATTACATTAATATCCTTAGGCTCTTCTACGTTTAATTCAAAAAGCAGTTCTTTTACCTCGTTTTTAATGGCAATAATATGCACTTTCTGTACAAAATTTAACTGCTTAATAGCCAATGTAATATCTAACATTGGGGAGGCTTTAACCAATAGCTTCTTCGTTTTTTTTAAGAGGTTTGCTTGCAATTCTAAGATGTTTGGAGAACAATCTTCCAACAAAAACAATTTTTGGTTTTGGTTTCTTCGGGCAGGGTCAATGTAGATGAGGTCAGCCTTTCCCTCAAAGCCATCCATAAACTGTTCGCTTTTTGTTGTAACCACTTTAATATTACCTGCGCCTAATAATTTAAAATTATGCATGGCAACCGCTGCTAAGGTTGTGTTCATCTCTACATAAATTACTTGGTCAAATTGTTTGGATAAATAATACGTATCAACTCCAGCTCCTCCTGTAAGGTCGATGGCCAATTTGCCCGCAAATAAATTAGCTTTATAGGTTGCTGCTAGTGCCGAAGAGCTTTGCTCCATAGAAAGCAGAGGCGGCATAATAATGCCCTCGGTTGTAAACCAAAGAGGAAGCTTAGTTTTGGATTTTTGTTTGGCTTTTAACTGATCCACCACCAACTCCATAGGAATATTGGGGTGTTTGCTTTTATTAAAAAGAAGCCTATCAAAGTCAACAGGCTTCTTTTCTTGTTCTTTTATAAATGCGATAACCTTGGGCTGTAAAAGCTCCTTAAGCATGCACTAACTGTTGAGCTAAAATATGTTCTGCAATTTGCACCGCATTAGTGGCTGCCCCTTTTCTAAGATTATCAGCTACAATCCACATATTTAGGGTGTTAGGCTGAGTTTCGTCTCTTCGGATGCGGCCTACAAAAACAGCATCTTTACCGTGTGCAAATAATGGCATTGGGTACTCGTTATTGGCAACGTTATCTTGTACAATAATGCCGCTGGTTTTTGAAAGCAACTCTCTTACTTCTGTAATATTAAAATCAGTTTCAAACTCCACATTAACCGACTCGGCATGCCCACCAACAACAGGTAAGCGTACGGCAGTAGCTGTAACCAGAACGGTGTCGTCCCCCAAAATTTTCTTGGTTTCGTTCACCATTTTCATTTCCTCTTTGGTGTAATCGTTGTCCATAAACACATCAATATGAGGAATTACGTTTTTATCGATGGGGTAAGGATATACCATATCGCCTTCAATCCCTTGGCGCTCATTATTCATTTGGTCAACAGCAGCTTTGCCAGTACCTGTAACCGATTGGTAGGTAGAAACCACCACGCGTTTTACTTTATATGCTTGGTGCAATGGAGATAAAGCCAGCACCATTTGAATGGTGGAGCAATTAGGATTCGCTATTATTTTGTCATTTTCGGTTAGCTCATAACCATTTATTTCGGGCACAATTAACTTATTATTTGGGTTCATTCGCCAAGCCGAAGAGTTGTCGATTACATAGGTGCCTGCCTTAGCAAATTCAGGCGCAAACTTTAAAGAGGTATCGCCTCCTGCCGAAAAAATAGCAATGTCGGGTTGTTGGTTAATAGCCTCTTGCATACCAATGATGGCATACTGTTTATTCTTAAAAATCACCTTTTTGCCAATCGAACGCTCTGAGGCTACCAATAATAGCTCATCAAATGCTACATTTCTTTCGTCCAATACGCAAAGTATCTCGCTGCCTACCAATCCTGTGGCTCCAATAATTGCAAGTTTCATAAATTTATTTGTTATTGTATTTTTAAAAATAAGTGATGGGCGCAAAATTAGTGAAAGAGATTTTTATAATTACAATATTTATTGGTGTTTATACACCCATTTATTCGCAATGGGCAGATGATTTTTCCGATAATGAGTTCTTATCTAACCCAGAGTGGACAGGAAATGTTAATAATTTTATCGTTGAGGGTGAAATACTAAGGCTAAATGCGCCAGCAATTACAAGTAGCGCTTACCTGTTAACAAATTCTGACATAAGCTTAGAAGCAGCGTGGAGTTTTGCTGTAAAGTTAGATTTTAACCCCTCTTCGAGCAATTATGCCAACGTGTACTTAATGGCAAACAATGCAGATTTAGCCAACACACAGGAAGGCTACTTTGTAAAAATTGGGGGAACTGCTGATGAAATAAGTTTATACAAGCTATCTGATGGAATTGAAACCTTGCTTATTGATGGAATTGATGGGAGAGTGGACTTATCAACAGTGGAGGTTTTAATAGAAGTAACACGAGATGATATGTATAATTGGGAGCTAAAGAGCAAGTTGTTGGGCGAAACAGAGTTTACGGCTGAAGGCAATGCGGTTGATGCCGAAATTAAAACAGCTAGTTATTTTGGTGTGTATTGCAAATACACCTCCACACGCTCCACAAAATTTTATTTTGATAATATTACAGTTACCGGCACTCGTTATACAGATGTAACTCCACCCGTTTTAAAGGCTTATAACACGCCAAGTAAAACGGCTGTTTTTCTTACATTTGATGAGCCGATTGACACGGTAGAGGTAAAAAAAGAAGGCCATTTTGTGTTGAACAACACAAGCACCCCTACCTTAATTATCCCACTTAGCACCTCTTCCGTACAACTGCATTTTCCATCAGAAATGGAGCTCATTAATTCTCTTGCGTTAATAGCAGTTCCTGATATTGAAGGAAATGAGCTGGATAGTATTGTAGAAATTTTATTTATTGACCCTGCGCCTTATAATTACCGAGATTTAGTTATCAATGAGTTGTTTCCAGACCCGAACCCTCCCGAAGATTTACCAAGCTTTGAGTTTGTGGAGTTGTTTAATACCTCTGATAGAATTATTGATTTAAGCACATGGCAATTTACAGATGGGGCTAAAGCCGCTGTGTTTGACAAGGTATTAATTTTTCCGGATTCTTTTTTAATCATTTGCCCAATGGAAGCATATACCAGTTACCAACCCTTTGGTACAACCCTTGGAATTAATAATTGGCCTACCTTAAATAATGGAGGAGATGCACTGGTACTAATCGATGCTAACGGAGCTATAATTGACTCCGTAACGTACACCTCTAATTGGTATAAAAACCCTGCGAAAGACGAAGGAGGATGGAGCATAGAACAGGTAAACCCAAGTTCTAAATGCTTGGGTGAATTTAATTGGGGCGCTTCTTTAAGCCCAGCAGGCGGAACGCCCGGCAAGGAAAACTCGCTGTTCGCTGCCAATAACGATGATTTAGCTCCTCAGATTATACAAGCTTTGGTAACTGATACGCAAGTAGAGCTTTGGCTGTCAGAACCTGTAGCCAACGGCCTATACCAAGGCGTTATTTTACCCGGCAACACCCTCCTTGATTTTAGTTTAAGCGAGCCTTCATTATATCTTAGCGGCAACCTTCAAACACCTATTGATGATACTAAAAAATACAGCATATCTATTCCTTTGAACGATTGTAATGGAAATTTTGAAACAGTTTCCTCTATTATATTGCCTATTTCAACCCCTAAAATTGGAGACATTATTATTAATGAAGTTTTGTTTAATCCCTATTCAGGCGGATCGGATTTTGTGGAACTTTATAATACCACAAATTATTACTTTAACCTTCAATATTTTTTGACCAGCAATGAAGAAACCCATCATATAATAACAGACACTACTTATGTATTTAAACCAACCCAATACCTTGCGATTAGTGAAGATATTTTATTCCTTAAAAATGAATATTTAGCACCCGATACCACGCTAATAGAAGCCAACTTGCCCACTATGCCTAATGATGAAGGCATTATTGTTTTAAAATCAAACGGCAACATTACCCTCGATTCTGTTTATTATTCAGAAGGCTATCATTTTTCGCTCATTAATGAGGTAGAGGGCATCTCTTTAGAACGCATTTCTGATACTGGAAGCTCAACAAGCAAAGATAATTGGCGGTCTGCGGCTGCAACTACTCGGTATGCAAGCCCAGGTTATAAAAATTCTCAGTCACGAGAGGCTACAGCTCAAGGCAGTGTTTCTGTTTCGCCTCAAATTATTACCCCAAACAACGATGGGCAAGCCGACTTTTGTCAAATTGTTTTTTCCATAAAAAATGGGGCAGAAGCTATGAGCATTTCTGTTTATAACCTCCAAGGGCAACGTATTAAAACCATTGCCAATAATGCCATTATTCCGCCTGCTGGTTTTTTTACGTGGGATGGCACTAACCAACAAGGAGGAGTATTGCCCACAGCACATTACATTATTGTAGCAGAAATTATTGCCTCTGATGGACGAGTTATAACCTTTAGAAATAAAGTAGTTGTCGCCAATGGGTTTTAGAAGTACCATAAACTAATATATTATTTATAGGGTACAATTTTTGCTCAAAAAAAACGTATTAATCTTAACACTCAACAACCAAGACCTCCATGATAAAAACCTATATGCTGTGGGGAGTACTAATAGCCTCAGTTATTAGTATTCCTTTGCTTGCTCAACAACATACCATTAGCGGCTATATTAAGGACAAAGCTTCTGGTGAATCTTTAATCGCTGCCAATGTGTTTAATAAACTTAACCTAAAAGGCACCACCACTAATACCTATGGTTTTTATAGCTTAACCCTGCCACAAGACAGCGTTACTCTAATTGTTTCTTATGTGGGCTATATGCCAGTTGAATCTACATTTTACCTAGATAAAGACATTGAGCTAAACATTGAACTAGCTAGCTCAATTGAGTTGGATGAAATAGTAATTACAGCCGAAGAAGAAATTCAGCAGCAAACGCAAATGAGTGCGGTAACCGTACAAGTAAAACAAATTCAAGCCTTGCCTTCGTTAATGGGCGAAGTGGATGTGCTAAAAGTATTACAATTATTGCCAGGGGTGCAATCGGGTACTGAAGGCAGTAGTGGGCTGTATGTGCGCGGTGGTGGCCCAGATCAAAACCTGATTTTGCTGGATGGCGTGCCTATTTATAATTCATCGCATTTATTTGGTTTCTTTTCGGTTTTTAATGCCGATGCCATTAATAATGTGGATTTAATTAAAGGGGGTTTCCCTGCCCGGTATGGAGGGCGGCTTTCTTCGGTAATTGATATTTCGATGAAGGAAGGAAACACAAAAGAGTTTAAAGGTACGGCCACCATTGGGCTAATTGCCTCAAAAATTACGTTGGAGGGCCCTATTAAAAAAGATAAAACTTCCTTTTTAATATCTGCCCGAAGAACCTATATCGATATTCTTGCCCGGCCTTTAATTAAAGCCCAAAACGATGGCAATCTGGTTGCCGGCTATTATTTCTACGACCTTAACGCCAAAATAAACCATAAGTTTTCTAATAAAGACAGGCTGTATTTAAGTGGTTTTTTAGGCAAAGACAAAGCCTATAGCAGGTACAAAGATTCATACACTGATGTTGACAGAACCACCGAGTATAACGATGAATTTGGCTTAAATTGGGGCAATGCCATTGCCGCAGCAAGGTGGAATCACGTGTTTACTCCTAAATTATTTAGCAACCTTACTCTTACCTATAGCAGGTATAATTTTGCGGTTTTTACCAATAGCGAAACCAAAACCACAACCTCTTCGGGTACAGATTCCGATATTTTTGCCATTGAGTACAGCTCGGGTATCGAAGATTTTGCCGCAAAAGCAGATTTTGATTTTATACCCAACCCTAACCATTATATTCGGTTTGGAGTAAATGGTATCCGTCATTTATTTAACCCAGGAGTTTTGTCCTATCAATCAAACGATATTGATACCGTTGCAGGTTCTTTTGAAACTACTGCCTTTGAGTTTGCCTCGTATATAGAAGACGATTTTAAGGTAAGCGAAAAGCTTAAAATAAATGGCGGGGTGCATTTTTCGGGCTTTAAGGTTGAAAACGAATTTTATACCTCGGTGCAACCTCGGGTGGCTCTGCGATATTTATTAAATAGTAGCATAGCTATAAAGGCATCTTATGCACAAATGGCACAGTTTATTCACCTACTTACTAATAGTGGTATTGGTTTGCCAACCGATTTATGGGTGCCATCCACAAGCAGGGTAAAACCACAAACTTCTTTTCAATATGCCTTAGGCATCGCTAAAACCTTTAATAAATCGTACGAACTATCTATCGAAGGCTATTATAAAGAAATGGACAACCTGATTGAGTATAAAGACGGGGCCAGTTTTACCAGCGTAAATAAAGATTGGCAGGACAAAATTGAAATAGGGAGTGGCACAAGCTATGGCGCAGAAGTGTTTCTACAAAAAAAACTTGGAAAATTGACAGGATGGGTGGGCTACACACTATCGTGGAGCAACCGGCAGTTTGATAATATTAATTTTGGAAAGGAATTTCCGTATAGGTATGATAGGCGACACGATGTTAGTATAACCTCTATATACAAAATAAACGACCGCATTGAGCTTGCTGCGGTTTGGGTGTATGGCACCGGAAATGCGGTGTCGTTACCCACTAACACCTATTTAAAACAATCAGAGTCGTATGATTACTATTCGTATAGTAATAGTGTTGATTATTACGAAGGCAGAAATGGTTTTAGAATGAATGCCTACCATAGGTTAGATTTTAACATTGCCTGGACAAAGGTAAAAAAGAATGGTATTCGAAAGTTTACCCTTGGTTTTTATAATATGTACAACCGTAGAAACCCGTTTTTTATTCAGGCAAGTTTTGATTATGAAACGCAACAAAAAAAGTTTGTGCAATATAGTTTGTTACCAATTATACCCTCTGTTAGCTACCGATTTGATTTTTAATTTTAGAAACTATGGAAAATAAATTACTCATACTATTAGTTATTTCACTCCTGAGTTTTGGCTGCGAAACCATTGTAGATATTGAGGTGCCTCGCGACCCACCAAGCCTGGTAATTAACAGCACCCTTTCTGATGATGAGTTTATAAAAGTGCATATAAGTCAAAGCCAGTATATTCTTGAATCGGGAGATTATAAAATGATTACAGGGGCTGTTGTAGAAATATTTGAAGAGGGTACGTTAGTAGAAACATTGCCCGATAGTTTGGGAGGCTATTATATTTCTGCTACTTATACACCTAAGCGAGGCAAGACGTATAGCATTAAAGTATCCAAAAATGGCTTTGAAACAGCAACCGCAGAAGTGCTGATGCCCTTAGATACCGCAAATATTTTGAGTGTGAAAATGGATACCGTTCGGGAAAACATTGATGGATATGTCTCTCATTATTTACGATTTAGTATAGAAATAAAAGATGATAAGGCGTATGATAATTTTTATGACATTTCAGTTTATCGTGGAGGGTATTTTAAAAGGTATGATCATTCAGTTGATCCTCCTGTACTTATAGACAGCCTTTATTCTTATCAAAAACTTTATTTGCAATCGCGTGACCCAAGCTTAGAAGATTTTCAATCCTATGGGCAAGATATTCTGTTTAACGATCAACTTTTTAATGGGAGCACATACAAAATGAATGTGCTATCCTCTATATGGATTGATTCTGAGTATCCTGATGAAAACCAATACACCTATTTTGTTATGTTAAGAAACACGTCCAACTCTTACTACTTATACAAAATATCTTCTCAACTACAATATTGGACAGAGGAAGATCCTTTTGCGCAACCCGTAACTGTATATAATAATATCGAAAATGGTTTTGGTATATTTGGTGCGCTTAATACTGCGGTATATAAGGTAGAGTAAGCCCCTTTTTTTAGAGAGGTTCATTTTCGTAATGTAGTAGTTGTCCTGGGTGTATAACATTTTGTCGCTAATTATTTATACTGTATAATTCATGAATCTTCGTGATGAGCATTTCAAGTGACTGTTAATCAGGTACTCTCGGAGAATTTTGGAACAGTTTGTCCCGGTTTTTTTTCGGGAGAGGCGTCCGCCAGATGGCGGACGTTGAGTAGCAAAATTTGAGTAAAGCCTGTACCGTACTTTAGTCGGTATGCCTGAGTGATAGTTATTAACCCAGCTTTAATTAACCGATATTAAGCTGCATATCTAATATCTTTGTGCTTAAAATATTTTTGTATTCGTTGCGGACTGTTTTGTAAAAGAACCATATGTTCTCTAAGATGTTCGGTTAACTTTTCTTGAT
>JALSJD010000132.1 GCA_026989535.1 Cyclobacteriaceae bacterium | reverse complement strand
CCAGGCTTTGCATACTTTTCTAAAATGGATTTTAGCTCCTCTACCGATTTAATCCTGCCTTTTACTCGTTCAGAAATAATGGCGGCAGCAAGTGTTCTTGCATTTTTAACTTCGCCATACCGGCTTAGTAGGTCAATGAGGTCTTTTTCAGCGTACTCGTTAATTATATCCTCCGCAGTTAACTCACTATTCTGATCCATTCGCATATCGAGAGCGGCCTCAAAACGAGTAGAAAAACCTCGCTCGGGTACATCAATTTGATGCGATGAAATACCTAAATCGGCTAAAATTCCATCTACTTGTTTTACCCCATACAATCGCAAGTATTTTTTAAGGTACCTGAAATTGGCGTTTACAAATTCAAATTGAGGATTATTGATTAATTCTGATTGCACTTTAGCGTCATCATCCTGATCAAACCCATACAGCTTACCGTTTGTAAGCTGTTTTAATATTTCTTTACTGTGCCCTCCGCCCCCAAAGGTTAAGTCCACATAAATTCCATTTGGTTTTATCGCCAGCCCGTTGATGCACTCTTGGAGCATTACGGGTTGGTGATAGGTATTTGTAGGATTACTCACTTTTAGATAGATGCTTTTGCGCAAGTTTGGCCATTTCGTCCGGGTCTTCAATTAAGAAGTTTTGATACACCTCCGGATTCCAAATTTCCATTTTGCTCCCCATACCAACAATTACTACCTCTTTATTGAGTTTTGCATATTGGATCATCATCTTAGGTATTAGAAAACGTCCTGCACCATCTAACTCAACTGTAGCACTGCCTCTAAAAAAATTTCGCTGAAGTTTTCTTACCTCAGGGTCAAATTCATTTAGTCCGGCAATTTTCGAGTAAACCTTTTTATATTCACTCAAGGGGTACAGCTCTAAGCAGGGTTCGAGCCCCAGCTTAATGTATAATTCTGTGGACGAAGATTCGGGCAAAGCGGTTTTCATCCGCGAAGGAAGCACTAACCTGCCCTTTGCATCGAGTTTACCTGAATATTCACTTGTAAAAAAAGCCATCTGTTTTCCCCTTGAAAGCTTGGTGTTCAAGCTAAGTGATTTATGAAAGCGATAAGCCTGCCTGCCAGTAAGGCAAGCATTAAGCCTTTCCCATCTTCCCTAAATCGCTCAGTTTGAGCAATTAATTAAGCAAACTTAAGAAATAATATGACATAACCAACCATTTTATACCACAATCTCCCACTTTTTTACATTTTTTGCTAAAAATGGGCTTTTTATGGTGAAATAATGGGTGGAGAAATAATGAAAATTATAGAATGAGTAGCAATTAATTTGGGAGTCTATTATTACAGAACCCTAATTTGCCTTTGCTTTGTTACAGTAAATTAATATTTTTGCCCTTGTTTTGTTACAAATTACTTAGTAAATTGCCTTTGTTTTGCTACAAAAATGAAAATAAAAAGGCACGCATACTCAGATTTATTAGCTTGGAAAGCTGATAGAGAGCGGAAACCACTAATTATTAGAGGTGCTCGACAAGTGGGAAAAACCACGCTTGTAAGAGAATTTGCTAAATCCTATAAAGAATCTATTCTGCTCAACCTTGAAAAAACGGTTGATCGCAACTATTTTGAAGAACAGGAAGATGTAAAAATGATAACTACGTCAATCTTTCTTAATTATGGGCTATCAGAAGACTGGGAGAACACATTACTTTTTATAGATGAAATTCAGGAGTCTCCAAAGGCTATTCACCTTCTGCGCTATTTTTATGAGGAATTACCCCATTTATCTATTATAGCAGCAGGGTCTTTATTAGAGTTTGTTATGAGCGATATTCGCAGTTTCCCGGTGGGGAGGGTTTCCTATTTATACCTCTATCCCATTAATTTTGATGAATATATTGCTGCTAATGAGAATAAAAGATTAGCAGAAGAGCTAAAGGAGATTCCTGTAAAAGAATATGCTCATGATGTACTACTAAGAAAATTTCATGAATATGCAATAATTGGTGGGATGCCTGAAATTGTTAAAAAACAACTTAGTGGTAAAAGTATGATTAACCTACCCGTTGTGTATGAAAGTATATGGGCTACCTATAAAGATGATGTGCCAAAATATGCCAAAAACGATATGGAACGAAAGGTGATTAAGCATATACTTGCTACTGCACCTGCTTATTTAGACAAGCGTGTAAAATTTCAACATTTTGGTAATTCAAACTACAAATCCAGGGAAGTTGGAGAGGCCATGCGAAGCCTAGATGCTGCCAAGGTGATACGGCTCATCTACCCTACAACGGTAACCGAACCACCCATACAACCCAATTATAAAAAATCTCCAAGATTGCAATTTCTCGATACCGGGCTGGTTAATCATGTTTTGGGTATTCAGCCCCAATTATTAGCAATGCAAGATTTAAGTAGTGCCTACAAAGGGGCTCTTATTCCTCACCTTATTACACAAGAGTTGATTTCATTAAATACAATAACCGACATTAATCCTACTTTTTGGGTACGAGAAAAAACACAAGCTTCGTCTGAAGTAGATCTGCTTTTTGTTTATGAAACTAAAATTATTCCTATTGAGGTTAAATCTGGCAAATCAGGTTCTTTAAAATCACTGCACCAATTTATAGAGCAGGCTCCACACCCTTATGCAGTTCGTATTTATGGAGGTAAGTTTAACATTGAGAAACAGAAAACGCCAAAAGGCACACCTTATATCTTGATGAACCTGCCTTATTATCTTGGCACCAAAATACAAGCCTATATTAATTATTTTGTTGGGAATTATAAGCTTTAGCCAGTAGGGTTGGAAAAACATATTTCGGACAAATCCGCAATCTGATTGCAGATTTGTCTAAAATAAAACTGCCTAGGGTTCGTCTATAAAGTCAATGTTTTCAGAAATAACAAATGACAATATTCAAATAACAAATAAATCTCAAATTTCAATCACCTAAACACCAAACACTTACATGGTTTGATGTTTTCGTTTTTGAGATTTATTTGTTATTTGAATATTGTCATTTGGAGTTTATAGACAAACACTACTTATGCCTATTAATGGTGTAATCGATAAGCTTTTGCAGCGATACTTTATAGTCTGAATCGGGAAATCCGTTAAGGATTTTAAGGGCTTGATGGTGGTATTTGTTCATTACTTCGATTGAATACTCGATACCACCCGATTGTTTTACAAAGGCAATAACCTCTTTCACCTTTTTAGGTTTATGACTATGGTTTTTAATTAGGTTAATAATCTTACGTTTCTCATTCCAAGAGGCATCTTTTAGCGCATAGATTAAAGGCAAGGTCATCTTCTTTTCTTTAATATCGATGCCAACCGGTTTGCCAATTTCTTCTGTTCCATAATCAAAGAGGTCGTCTTTAATTTGAAAAGCCATGCCTACTTGAATGCCAAAATTCCACATTTTATCAATTATTTCTTGGGATTGTTTTGAAGAACTTGCTCCTACTGCACAGCAAGAAGCTATTAAAGAAGCTGTTTTTTGGCGAATTACATCATAATAAACATCTTCGGTAATATCGAGTTTACGGGCTTTCTCCATTTGTAGTAGTTCGCCTTCACTCATTTCTTTTACGGCCTTCGAAACAATTTTAAGTAAATCAAACTCTTCATTATCTACCGAAAGCAATAAGCCTCTTGATAACAAGTAATCACCCACCAATACAGCAATTTTGTTTTTCCAAAGGGCATTAATTGAAAAAAAACCTCTACGATAATTAGCATCATCCACCACATCATCGTGTACTAAGGTTGCGGTGTGTAAAAGCTCTATAAGCGAAGCTCCTGTATGGGTTGATTCGGTAATACCCCCCGAAACTCCTGCACTTAAAAACACAAACATAGGGCGCATTTGCTTGCCTTTACGCTTGACAATATAGCCCATTATTTTATCTAAAAGAAGCACCTTACTCTTCATAGAGTCTCTAAACTTTTTTTCAAATTCCTCTATTTCAGAATTGATGGGAGCCTTTATTTCTTGCAGTGCGTTCGACATATAAAAATTAGAGCCACAAACATAGCACGAACAATGCCTAAACCAAAGCCTGCGTTTTATAGAATTTTAACTTTATTGAAAGTAAAAAAGCCGTTATTAAGCTATAAAAAGACAAAATTCTACAAATCAAATTTAGCTATCCCTTCTTTACTTGACTCTTAATAAATAAACTGTTAAATTGTTCTACTTTAAATTGAATAACCATAAGGTGTACTTTAAAATAATTGTGAGTTTGATATTCTTAGATGTACTAAGTACATCTAAATCAAATTCGCAAGAAGCCAATTTTTACGGTGCTAGAAATGAAGCCTTGGCTAGATCAACAGTTGCCCTAAACGACTCTTGGGCTTTATTTTATAACCCAGCAGGTTTAGTATTTAATCAAACAGAAATAATTGCAGGCTATCAGAGCAAGTACATATCCTTAGGTATTAATGATGGGGCTTTTGGATTCACATTTCCTATTAAAAATACAGCCTTGGGCATTGGTGCTTCTTATTTTGGGGATAACCTATTAAGCAAATCGAAAGCGGTGGCTGCTGTAGCTCATAAAATAGGCAAAACATCGTTGGGCATAAAAACCACTTATGAGCAAATAAGAATTGATGAAATTGGCAGTAAGGGTATTATTTACATTGATATTGGTGGGCAGATTATAATAACCGAACAAGTGTCCATAGGAATGGTTATCAATAACCTAAACCAAGCCAAGTTTGATACGCTTTCGTTAAGTAGCCCAAATACTAATGTGCAAGTGGGTATTAATTATCATCCTCACAGCAAACTTACACTGCTTGCACAGGTAGAAAAAAACATTTCGAACCCTGCCATTTTACGATTGGCTTTAGAGTATGCAGTTTCTAGCAATGTGCAGGTGCGTACAGGGTTTCTTCCTTCGCCTGCATCGGCTTTTGCAGGCATTGGCTTTAATTGGGCAAATATGAAGCTTGATTTAGCAGGTTCTTACCAACAGCAGTTGGGTTGGTCGGGAGGGCTATCAATTGGAGTGCCCATACAAAAGTCTGATGAAGACTAAACCCGAAATATACAATAGCAATTCTATTGCAAGCTTAAAACGCTTCAAATCAGTCGCTTTGCTTCGTTTGCCTTTTAACCATAGCGGTGCTATGGTTGCAAAGCCAAACTTCCTGATTTATTGCGCTTTAACCCTTCATAACGAATCCTATCGCATAATCCGGGTTAAATCTATCATATTTGGGTTTTGCGTATTGCCTTTTATGGGCTTCACACAGCAAGTTACGCCTCCTATTGACATTGAAGCACATATAAGTGAAATTCTATTAAGTAAAGGCGAAGAGGCAGATAACCAATCATATTTTGAGCTATTAAACCAATTTTATAATAACCCTATTGCCCTAAACACCTGTTCGGCTTCGGAGTTAAGTGTATTGCAATTATTATCCGATGCGCAAATTAAAGATATTTTAACCTATCGTACCAAACAGGGAGCTTTTACTAATAAATATGAGTTATTGGCTGTTTCTTCACTCACGCTTGATGATATTAAAGAAATCCTGCCTTTTTTAAGTTTTAATAAACCCATTAAAATTGGAGCGATTCTTAAAAACAGCTTTGGCTCTCAAAATAATTATGTGCTGGCCTCCGGCTCTAGAGCATTGGAGCTTCCCGATGGCTTTTTATCTGATAAATTCTTAGGTGACCCTTATCAATATAATCTTCGATTAAAGATGGTAAACCCAGGACATACTAGCCTTGGAATTACCCTCCAAAAAGACCCGGGAGAGCTTTTATTTCGTAACGACTCTTTGTACACAGGCCCTGATTTCTATTCTTTTCATTATTATATCCAAAATCAAGGAATCGTAAAACAGTTAGCCTTAGGAGATTTTAAGCTCCAGTTTGGGCAAGGATTATTACTTGGTGCAGGCTTTTTAGTGGGTAAAAATGCAAGCTCTATAACCTCTATTCAAACTACTTTAAAAGTTCAGCCCTACACCTCCCTTACTGAATTTCGATTTTTTAGAGGCATTGGCACAACCCTTGGTCTGTCGCCACATTTAGATTTATCCTTATTTTATTCCAATAAGCGAAAAGATGCAAGCATAAATGCCCTAGCTACAAATGTTACCTCCTTAAGAACCAACGGGCTACACCGAACTGCGTCAGAGTTGGCAGCTCAAAATTCGATACGAGAAGAAGTGGCTGGTTATGCGTTAACTTACACCAAAAAATCAATGGAGTTAGGCGTAATTGGACTTTATACTAAATTTGATATTCCATTTAATCCCAAACCAAACTTAGCCAATACCTATAGATTTAGAGGACAAGAAAATTATAACATCAGTGCATTTGGCAGGTATTATTATAAAAATATTACGATGTATGGTGAGGTTGCTCATACACTTGCAAATGGCTCTGCCCTAAATGCAGGAATTATTGCAAGTTTGAGTAAAGGAATAGATTTTTCTTTTCAATACCGATTGATGGATCCCGATTTTTATTCGTTTTATGGGGTAAGTTTTGCCGAAAATTCAGCACTAGCTAACGAAAGAGGGGCTTATTGGGGCTTGAACATCAAAATTTCACCGGCATTAACCCTTTCGGGCTATTTCGATATGTATAAGTTTCCGTGGTTAAAATCGACCATTCCCCAACCCAGCACAGGCAATGACGGCTTGCTGCGCCTCAGTTATAAATTCAAAAAATCAGCCTTGTTTTACACTCAATTGCAATCCGAACAAAAACAACGAAGCCTTTCGGGCACGGTTGTTAAAGAAGCTGCAACACACCGATTGGTAAAATACGTACTTAACCTCGATTATAATTTAGAGAGCAGAATCACCTTTAGGTCGCGTTTGCAATGGACTAAGAGTTATTTTACCACCGATGAGGTAGGTGTGCTACTCTATCAGGACATAAATGTGCAATTAAGAAAGGTAACGCTAGCCGGGCGATATGCTGTTTTTGATACAGAGGGCTTTTTATCGAGGCAATATATGTTCGAAAAAGGGGTGTTATACTCTTTTAATACACCACAGTTTAGTGGCAAAGGTATTAGGTACTACCTCGTAGCCAAGTACGCTCCTTTTAAAGGCTTGGTCTTTAGGGCTAAGTGGAGCCAAACCATCTATTACGATCGAAAAACGATTGGGAGTGGACTCGCCCAAGTTGAGGGTACTACTAAATCTCAGATTACCCTACAGCTCAAATACGATTTTTAGCTACCTTAGCAACTATTTTACACCATTTAGCTGAAAACATTCTACATATTTTTTATCGGTTTCTAAAATATGCTCAAATAACCACCTTTTTAAAAACTTAAGAAGGTCGGTGCTAACAGATATTTTTCCAGATTCAAAATCTGATTTAATTTTTACAACTTTATCAACCAATCTTTTGTGCTTAGCTTTATGTTCTGCTGTTTCTTCATAGTTAAAACGATCAAAATAAGCTTCTTCGTTCTTAAAATGAAAAACTGTATAATTTATCAAGTCATTTAGTATTCTGCCAATTACCTTATTTGATTGTCCTTTTTGCATAGAATCAAACAGTTCGTTAATTAAATCTATCAATTTTTTATGTTGATTATCAATTTCTTCAATTTGCACACTATAAGCATCACTCCAGTTTATAAAAGCCATAAGGTTAAAGATGTTTAAGGTTTATTTTCTAATTTAATATCGCTAAAATAGAAAACTTTCTATTAACCTGAGTTCGACCTAAGGAAAACTGTCAGCTTTAAGTGAAAATTTCATAAACAACTCAAATTTATGTAGGACTAACGGGTTAATTCAAAGAAATTTGAGGAAGTTTGGGGAAGTTTCACTAAAGCCCTAAGGGAAAATATCTAGCAGGCAATATTTTAGAAATAAAAATCTTGAAATAATCCATTATTTTTTTCACTTTTTATTTCCAAAACCTCACCTACTACTTTATTTTCTGACAGCATTCCTTAGGTCGAACTCAGGTTATTACATAACACAAATAATTAAATACAAATTAGTCAATGCTACACTAGTTTTGCATTTGCAATTAAATTACTCCCAATATAATGCCCAACGTAGAAGTTTGTTTATCGCCTGAGTTAATACATTTATTCGACCTTAAAGGAAAAATTGTGGTGGTTACTGATATTTTAAGAGCCACCTCGTGTATGACCACAGGCATTGCTTCGGGCGTTGCCCACATAAAACCAGTAGCTACGTTGCAAGAATGTGAAGCATTAAAGCAAGAGGGGTATTTTACGGCTGCCGAACGAAATGGAGCTAAGGTTAATGGTTTTGATATTGGAAATTCGCCCTTTAGTTATATGGAAGATCGATTTAAGGGCAAAAAAATAGCCACCACCACCACCAACGGCACCGTAGCCATTACAAAATCTACAGAGGCAGATGAGGTAGTAATTGGCGCCTTTCTTAACCTATCAACCATAGCCAACTATTTAATAGAAGAGGGCAAAGATGCAATTATACACTGCGCAGGGTGGAAGGGGAACTATAGCCTCGAAGACACCCTATTTGCAGGTGCATTAATCGAAAAAATACAGTTGCGTTTTGAATTGGGAGATGATGCAAGTGCCAGTGCGCTTACAAATTACCAAGCGGTAAAAAATAATTTGCTCGGAACCATTTTAAGCTCATCACACGCCAAACGATTAGAGAAATACATTAGAAAAGACATTGAATTATGTGCAACGCTGGATAAGTACGATGTAATTCCTATTTTAAAAGAGGGCATATTGGTAAAAAAATAACAAATTAATTTACCTGTTTAATGCAATTATACTCTTGAGCAACAGCAGTTTGAGCAATTAGCAACAAAATCAAAAAGAGTATTCTCAAAACCAATGCCGTTTAGTAGTTTTATTGTTTTAATTTAAAAGAGAATTAGCCAGTTAACTAAAAAAGCCTGCAATGCAGGCTTTTTTAGTTAACTGGCTAATCATTAGTCTTTAGATGGTTTTTTTAGCCTATTCCTAATTAAAAATTCTTCGTACGCTTCTTGAAAATACTCCACATCTGGAGAAAGATTTACGGCATTCTCATAACTTGTAACAGCATCTAATAAAAAATTATTTTTCTCATAAAACTCTGCCAAAATAAGATTATTAATGGAAGTCTCGCTTCCGATGTTTTCTTTTAACCCACGTAATTCAACTTTATATGTTTCAGCATCTTCGTCATTCAGAAGTTCTATGCCAGGCTCATTTGAAGTTATAGTTTCATCATCTTTTAATGAAACCTTAAAGCTAATAAAGTTGTCTATAGCTATTGCATTTTTAATTTGTTCATTATCAAAATCAATGGTATAAAAAAGGTCTGAAGTTTCAGCCACCACTAATTTTTCATCAAATATATTTTCGATGTTAACTATATAAACTGCATTTTCTTTGATTGGTTCCCATCTAACAATTGCTTTTTTATTTAGTACACGCACCGATGGTGGCATGTAAACATCAATGGTGCCATCATTAATTCCTCTTTCTGCTGCCCCTGTTACACTTGCATATTTTCTTCTATTTTCTTCTTTCTGCTCTGGAGTCATTTTATTCATCACAAAATCGGCATATTTAGAAGCAATATTTTGAGAGCTTGAACCCAATTCGTTTGATAATTTAGTTATATCGTACGTACTTGCCTCCTTAAGCTCTATGGTTTTACCACTAGAATGGATAAGGCCTAAATAACCATTGGTAGTTAATTTAACTTCTTCTCCTTTGTTTAATTTTGCCCCAGTTTTAAGCACATGCCAATCGGCTCCACTCCCCTTTACCATGTTTTGGCCTTTACTGGCTAAAACTCTAAAAGCATAATCTTGAGCAACTGCCATTTGAACCAACGTTGCCAATACTAAGACGATAACGGATACTTTCTTAATCATGATATTTTTTATTTAATTAGTACAAATTTATACAACTTACCTCAAATAGGTAAACAGATAAGTGTCTATTTTTTTTAATTTTTTTTAATTTTTTCTAAAATCTTACAATAAGCGTTCATTACAAAGCCGTAATATACCTCTAAAACATCTCCAGCTAACAACACAACAATAATAGTATATGTTAAATTTAATTTATAGCTAAAATAATGGAAAAACAATATAATCATAAAAACAAAAATTAAGGCTTGGGTTAATTGTAGTAATTTTGTGGCTCCATCGTACCATTTAGAATATTTTTGATAGATAATGGTAAAAATTAACACATTAAAAAAGCAAATTAAGAATGCAATAATGTAACTTGTGTATTCTCCCATACTATCTATATAACTATTATTTAATATCATAGAAACAATATTAGCGTGTACCACCACCCCATACATATCTGGGTTTGCCCTCCCTGCTTGAATAGAGTTTAAAGGAGTAAAATACTTATCTTCTACGGTATATTTATCATCAAAACTGTTTCCCATTACACCCATTAACACTATTTTGTCTTTAATAAGGTCGGGTGTAAACATAGTATCTAATAATTGATAGGCGTCAATTGCAAAAAAACGTGTCCCCAGTCTGGTTCTACCATAATCCATTACATTTCCACTATAATTAACAACCTCCTCATTATTATTTCTATCTAATAATGTTGCTACATTTTTAGGGTTTAGGTATTTAGCCAAGGCTACTGCAAAAGCATATACTGTATCTGTTTTTTGAGTGATTGAATCGTAAATATATTGCTTAGGAAAAAACGAACGACAGGATTTAAAATCAAATTGATTTGCTCCTGCTGTTTCATTATTTAAGTTTACAAAAGCAGTTGGGTGGTTTTGCGTAAAAATAGGATGAGAGTATTCTGCATTATGCCACAGTGCTTCATTTTTGCCACCTTCCTCAAAAGGATCTAATAATTTTTGATAAAGAATAATATTGGGAGAATTTGCTAGTGCATTAGCCAACATCAAATCTCCTAAGGTATCGGATTTAAGATTTCTAAAGATTAGGTCGAGTCCAATTACTTTGGGTTTAAAGCTATTAATAATGCTGAGTTGTTGAGCTATTTCTGCCCTGCTTAGATTGCCTACATTCACAACTACCACATTATCATCCACATCAGGCACCTCTCTCCATTGCGGATTTGAAAACACTTGATCGGTAACTTCATACCCACTAAGAGCATCTCCAATGGGGTCTAAAAAATCAAAAATTGCCAAAAATTGCCCAGCCAAAGCCAAAAACGCAAAAATAAAGAGTGTTGCAAAAAAAGATTTAGCCCAATATGACTTATCTGAAACAATCGTTCTTATTTTTAGTGCTTTTTTTTCATTTTCAACAAGTATTTCTGCTTCTGATTTCTCGCAACTCATTCGGTTAGGTTTTAGAAATAATGCTCAATTTACTAATTCCTTCCTCATTTTAACAAATGAAATGGCTAAGAATTTTCACTATTCAATCTTTATCAATATTATTATCTCTTAATAACTCAAAAAAAGATGAACTTCAAGCGCTTTACAACAGACGAGCTAGCTCAAAAAATAGAACAAGGAGATATTGTAGGCTTAAGCAAAGGGATTACATTGATTGAAAGTTTATTGCAAACAGATAGAGCGCAAGCCGAACAATTATTAAATACATTATTACCTAAAACGGGCAATTCGGTTAGAATAGGAATTACAGGTGTGCCAGGCGTTGGCAAAAGTACTTTTATTGAAGCTTTTGGAGAGTATTTAATTAAAAAACACCACAAAAAAGTGGCCGTTTTAGCCATCGACCCAAGCAGCCAACAAACCAAAGGCAGTATTTTGGGTGATAAAACGAGGATGGAAAAATTATCAGCCAACCCAAATGCATTTATTCGCCCTTCAGCATCGGGTACAACGTTAGGTGGAGTAGCTAATAAAACGCGTGAATCGCTGCTTTTATGTGAGGCAGCAGGTTATGATGTAACCATTATTGAAACAGTGGGTGTGGGCCAATCGGAAACAATGGTAAAAGGAATGACCGATTTTTTTCTGCTCCTAATGTTGCCTGGCGCAGGAGATGAACTGCAAGGTATAAAACGAGGCATTGTGGAAATGGCCGATATGTTGGCTATAAACAAAGCGGATGGAGATAATAAAACCAAAGCAGAATTAGCCAAAGGAGCCTATAAAAACGCCCTGCATTTATTGCCTCCTCATAATTATGGATGGATACCCAAAATAAATACATGTTCTGCAACCGAGGGGCTAGGCATTGATGCCATTTGGGATACCATTAATGATTATTACGCTACTGTTGGAAAAAGCAATATAGGCACTATTAGAAAAAGTCAAAATGCAGATTGGCTTAATGATACATTACAAAGCAGGTTACTCGAAGATTTTTTACAACATCCAAGGGTTGTAAGTCTAATGCCACAATTAAAAGAAGAGGTTCGTTTAGGTCACATTATTCCTTCAACAGCCACGCAACAATTGATTAAGTTAGTGTTAGTAACTAGTGCCTCTAGCTAAACAACCCTGCTATTTTGAACCTATAAGCAATAGCCCAAAGCCAACAACTACCATCCAAAACCTATTGGGGTCAACATATTTAATGCTAATATAATCAAGGTGAATTAGCACTGCCATTAATACTATTAACACTGCCACTCCTTTTAATAACGATCTTGTTTTATTACTCATATATAAAGTTAGAAGTCTAAAATCTAACGTTGGGAGTCCGAATTTGCTTCCAACTAATAGACTCAAATATAAGCTCAAAAAATCATTACGTCAAACTTCTGACTTCTGACTTCTAACTTTCAACTTCTATTATTACTTTCGCACACCAATGGCTACCATAGGAACAGACATACAAAAAGCAAGAAAGATTTTAGTGAATGGTGGGCTTGTGGCCATACCCACCGAAACCGTTTACGGCCTAGCAGCTAATGCTTTTAATGAAAAAGCCATTACTAACATTTTTAAGGCAAAGAATCGACCTTCGTTCGACCCGTTAATCACACATATTGCAGATGCAACCCAATTAAGCGAGCTTGCTGCTCATATACCTACTAAAGCCATTGAGTTAACAACTCAATTTTGGCCAGGGCCATTAACCCTCATTCTTCCAAAAACGGATAAAATAAGTGACCTTATTACAAGTGGGCTAGACTCTGCTGCTTTTAGAGTACCTAATCATCCACTTACCAATGAATTGCTTAAGCAAATTAACTTTCCGCTCGTTGCACCAAGTGCCAACCCATTTACTTATGTAAGCCCAACTACTGCGCAACATGTGGCAGATCAGTTAGGCGATAAGGTTGATTACATTTTAGATGGTGGGCTATGTACTATTGGCTTAGAATCTACTATTGTGTCATTTACTAAAGAAACACCTAAAATTTTAAGGTTGGGGGGCGTAAGTGCTGAAGATATTGAGCAAGTTATTGGCTCCATTGCCATCCAAACACACTCTAGCTCTGCGCCAGAAGCCCCAGGAATGCTCACAAGTCATTACTCGCCAGGCAAGCCATTATTAATTGGAGGTATTGAGCAATTGGCGGCTATAAATAAGAAAAAAAAAATAGGAGTTATTTCCTTTAAAAAAGCATTTCCTTCTTATATTAACAGTGTGTTAGCACCTTCAGGAAATCTATCCGAAGCTGCTCAAAATTTATTTAAATCTTTACGTTGGATGGCAAACCAACCGGTAGATATTATTTTAACTGAATTTGTTCCTAACCACGGTTTAGGACGAGCAATAAACGACCGACTTAAACGAGCCTCCAGCCCACAGGCAGGCAAGGCATCAAAATAAATAACTATGAATACTATAGAAGACATTCAGTTTAAAGGGCTTAGAGCCTTGGTTCGTGTTGATTTTAATGTGCCATTAAACAGCAATTTTGAAATCACAGATTTTACACGAATTAATGCTGCTGAACCCACCATTAAGAAAATTTTAGCAGATGGAGGGGCAGTGGTATTAATGTCTCATTTAGGAAGGCCTAAAGGTGAGCCAGAAGAAAAATTTTCGCTTAAACATCTGATACCCGAGCTAAGTAAACGTTTTGGCATCCATGTAAAATTTGCCAACGATTGCATTGGAAGCGAAACCGAAAAACTTGCCAACGAATTAAAGTCAGGCGAAATTTTACTACTGGAAAACCTGCGCTACCACCCCGAAGAAACCAAAGGTGATAAAGGCTTTGCAGAGCAGCTATCCAAACTGGGCGATGTATATATTAATGATGCTTTTGGAACCGCTCATAGAGCCCATGCTTCTACCTCTATTATAGCGCAGTTTTTCGATACCAAAGGCTGTGGATATGTAATGCAATCGGAGTTAGACAATGCAGCCAAGGTTCTAAATAATCCTAAAAGGCCATTTACCGCAATTATGGGAGGAGCAAAAATTTCTGATAAAATAATGATTATCGAAAAGCTCCTCGATAAAGTTGATACCTTAATTATTGGTGGTGGAATGTCGTACACGTTTTTTAAAGCCTTGGGAGGCAATATTGGATCTTCATTAGTAGAAGAATCTAAGCTTGACCTAGCTAAAGAGTTGATTAAAAAGGCAAAAGAAAAAAATGTAAGTTTAGAATTACCCATTGATAGTATAATTGCAGATGCATTTGCTGCGGATGCCAATACTAAAATATCGGATAATATTAGCATCCCTGAGGGGTGGATGGGATTAGATATTGGCCCTGATGCGCAAGAGGTTTTTAGACGAATTATTAGTAAATCTGCCACAGTACTCTGGAATGGTCCCATGGGTGTATTTGAAATGCCTGCCTTTGCCGAAGGCACCAAAGCCGTAGCCAAAGCCGTAAGAGATGCTACTGCCTTTGGAGGTTTCTCTCTCATTGGTGGAGGGGATTCTGCTGCGGCAGTTAATCAAATGGGTTATGGCGATAAGGTTTCGTACGTATCCACAGGCGGTGGTGCTTTGCTCGAATTTATGGAAGGAAAAGTATTGCCAGGGGTTGCTGCGCTGGAGGAATAGAAACAATTAAAGCCTCTCTCTTGTGTCGAGGTCTTCTGTTACTAGCAATTTATACCAAAGGAATTATTATATTTCAATGTCGTTTAGTTAAGCCAAAACGTTGTCCCGTCCTTAAAAATGGAGACCCCGCAACAAGTGCGGGGAAACGTTCTTTTTATGTACTTTGCCGGATCTGTTCCGGCATCCCCTTTTTAATCTGTCAATGGTAGGGCTTTGCCCGAAGTGTCTCCATTACAAAAGCTTCGTTTCTAAAAACCTTTCAAACTGAAAAATATATCTGGTTCCTAAGAAAAAATATTTAACTTTGAGTCCACTCCGAAAACAGAAAATTTTCAAAAAAGAGTTATTTTGGAGTAGATTTTCATTTTTTGAGATTCGGTGATGCCTGAGTATCAACGAATTAAAAAAGGTGAAAAGATGCCCAAAAGAAACTTTTTTGGTTTTAGGTGTTATCGGAGTGGACTCAACTTTACTTTATGCTATTCTCCTTTATCCTACCCATACTTTCTATACTCCATTTTAACTCTACAGAAAATCGAATAATCAACTACCGAGGCGATGATTATAACACGACCATTGCCGTTGATGCCAAATTTATTGGCACGTATAAAGGAAGAAAAACAGGGTACTTAGAACTTAAAAGAGATGGAACAGGTATATATAAATATGATGTTTTTGGTTTTGCCCCTGCCTCTTGTAAACGCCAAGCAATAACAGTAGAATGGGGATTCTTACTTGATTCCCTAGATCAGGTGGTTAAACGTAAAAGAGATTATGGATACTCCTATCCCATTTTATTACAAAGCACTTCAGCAACCAGTTTTCAAGGATGCAGAACACCTGTGATAATGGATTATATATTGGATAAAAATGGAGTACTGATGGTATCGGGTTCGGATGATTGGAAGAAGTAGGTTAAGGGCATCTCTATTAACTCTAAAAATACGCTCGTTATTCTCGCAAAGGCGGGAGTCTCTTTATTAATTTTGCAGATACCTGCCTTCGCAGGTATGACGACTATTATTGGAAGGAAGGTTGCTAACGGATTGTCGGGTCTAACGCCCGACAATGACGAGGTAAAGTAGAAAGCATAAAAAAAGCTATCCGCTTGTGAGCAGATAGCCTTTCAATTTAGTTGCTTAATTTCAACAATTAACCAATAGAAATTCGTTCGAATTTACTAACTGTTAATCCTTTAGAAACATTCTCTAAGTACTTCTCAATTGTAACACTATTGTCTTTCACAAATTTTTGGGAAAGCAAGGTGTTCTCAGCAAAGAACTTATTCAATTTTCCTTGCGCAATTTTTTCTAGCATATGCTCAGGCTTTCCTTCTGCTCTTACTTGCTCTTTACCAATCTCCAGCTCTCTATCAATAACATCTTGAGCTACCTCATTTTTGCTAAGTGCCAAAGGGTTCATAGCAGCAATTTGCATAGCCACATCTCTACCAGCTTCTGTTTGGTCTGCCCCATTTGTATTACTAAGGCCAACCAACACGCCTAACTTGCTACCGGCATGAATATAAGGCACTACTTGGTCAGCATTCATACGAATGTAGGCGCTAATCTCTAATTTCTCCCCAATCTTACCAATCATATCCGTAAGCTTTTCGGCCACAGTTAAGTCTCCTAATGAAAGCGCCATTAGTGCTGCAACATCAACAGGATTATTAGTGTAAGCAGCCTCTAAGATTTCGTTGCCTAATGCTATGAATCCATCATTTTTAGCCACAAAATCAGTTTCGCAGTTTAATGCTATTAATACCCCTTCGGTTTTATCCTCGTTTGTTTTTACAAATACCGATCCTTCAGAAGTTTCACGATCTGCTCTGGAAGCAGAAACTTTTTGACCTTTTTTTCTTAGAATATCAATGGCAGCTTCAAAATCACCATCCGATTCTACCAATGCTTTTTTGCAGTCCATCATGCCTGCACCTGTCATTTTTCTAAGTTTGTTTACGTCTTGTGCCGTAATTGCCATGATAATATATGTTAATTATTAAAATTTTATTTAAAAAAAATGAACACCAGTCTGAATTGTCCGATGCTCATTTGGTACTGTATAAATAACTGGTATTTCACAAAAGAACTACTCCCCTTGTTTAACGGATTCCTGCCTTCGCAGGAATGACGATAAGCAGGTTCTGCATAGCATCATAAACAAGCAGGATTAAGCCTTTTCAGCTTTTTCTGCCTGTCCAACTTCGTTATTCCCGTCCGAACCGGCACGGGCGGGCTGGTGGGCTACTTCCTTTTTTTCTTCCGCTTTTTCTGATGCTTTTGAGGCAGCCTTTTCCGATACTTCAGCAGCTTTCGCTTCTTTTTTATCTAGCTCTCTCTTTGCATTCTCTTCTTCTTTGCGTTTTGCATCGTCCTTATCTTGCTTACGCTCTGCTAAACCTTCTTCAATTACTTTACCTAAGTATTTAGTAAGAATATCGATCGATTTAAATGCATCATCATTCGCAGCGATAGGAAAATCTACTGAGGTTGGATCTGAATTAGTATCTACCAAAGCAAATACAGGGATGTTCAGTTTTTTAGCTTCTTTTATAGCAATATGCTCACGCATTACATCAATTACAAACAAAGCAGCGGGCAAACGAGTTAAATCAGCAATACCACCTAAAACTCTTTCCAACTTTTCTTTGTCGCGGTTAATCATTAATCGCTCCCTTTTTGCAAGGTTTTTATAGCTGTCTTCCTTCATGTTTTTCTCCATGGAAGACATCTTTTTAAGCGATTTACGGATGGTAGCAAAGTTTGTTAACATACCACCTAACCAACGTTCAGTTACATACGGCATGTTTAATCTTCTTGCTTCGTCAGCAACAATTTCTTTGGCTTGCTTTTTAGTAGCCACAAACATTACCTTACGCCCCGAGCGTACGATGTTCTTAAGAGCGTTAGATGCTTGGTCAAGGCTCTCAAGGGTTTTATTAAGATCAATAATATGGATTCCATTCTTCTCCATAAAAATGTACGGAGCCATTCGTGGATCCCACTTTCTTGTTAAGTGCCCAAAGTGAACACCAGCATCTAGTAAGTCCTTGTGTTTTAATTTTTCCATTATTTATTTAAGATGAGACGTGAGATAAAAGACGTTAGACAAAAGATTAAATATCTTAAGTCTAACAATCTTGCATCTTGTGTCTTTTTTTTAACGTTTACTAAACTGGAATTTCTTACGCGCTTTCTTTCTACCCGGCTTCTTACGCTCCACCATTCTGGCATCTCTTGTAAGGAATCCTTCTTTTTTCAAAGGAGGTCTGTTTTCAGCATCAATCTCGCATAAAGCACGAGAAATAGCCAAACGAATAGCTTCTGCTTGCCCTTTAATTCCACCACCATCAACATTCACTTTAATGTCAAATTTATCAGCAGCTTCTACTGTATTTAATGGTTGTTTCACAATAATCTGCATAATATCAACAGGAAAATAAACAGCAACATCTTTATTGTTTACTGTAATATCTCCTTTTCCCGGAGTCATATAGATTCGGGCTACAGATGTTTTTCTTCTACCAATGGTATTAATTACTTCCATGGATTATAGCTTAATTTCTTTGGGTTGTTGTGCTTCGTGAGGATGCTCAGTACCTTCATACACATATAGATTTCTAAATAATTCGCTTCCTAATCTATTTTTAGGAAGCATTCCTTTAACTGCTCGCTCTACTAATAAAGTAGCGTCCTTGGCCATAGCCTCGTTCGCAGTTTGGAACCTTTGACCACCTGGATAACCTGTATGTCTAACATACACTTTGTCTGTCCATTTTTTGCCGGTTAATTTTACCTTGTCGGCATTAATAACAATAACGTTATCGCCATTAACAACATGAGGTGTAAAATCTGTTTTATGCTTACCTCTTAACCTTTTAGCCACTTCACTTGCCATTCTACCAAGTACCATAGAATCGGCATCGATTATTAACCAACCGTTTTCAACAGTAGCTTTATTGGCTGATATAGTTTTATAACTTAATGTATCCACTTCTCAATTATTTTGAAATACAATCTTCTCCCCCTTCAAACGGGGACACAAAAGTAGAATTATATTATTGCAAATCCAATACTTAAGAAAAAATGTACTGGTTTTTTTAAGGGATTTTAATAGGTACGTAAAAATGAGACTATAAAAGAGTAAAAATTACCCTATAATTAAAAAATAAGAGGTTGCTCAAAATAAAATTAATGATAATTTCTAAATTTTCGTCTATCATGTTTACAGATACCTAGTTTTGCGAGATGAATCATTTATCGATTGAGAAACTTACCAAGAGTTTTGCAGACAAAGTATTATTTGAAAATATTTCTTTTGGGCTTGATGAGGGTGGCAAAGTAGCCTTGGTTGGAGCCAACGGAGCAGGCAAATCTACCTTACTTAAAATATTGATGGAGGAAGAATTTGCCGATGCAGGAAATTTTAACTTTAACAAATCGATTAAAGTAGGCTTTTTAAAGCAAGAGCCGGATGTACACAACCACGCTCAAATAATGGATTATGTATTGGCAGGCAATGATCCTATCATGAGTACCGTTCGAAAATACTTCCATTATATAGAAGAACATAGCAGCGAAGAAATGGATGCCAAGCTACTAGACAAAATGACTGAGCTAAATGCTTGGGATTTTGAGTCGAAAGCTGAACAGGTACTCGGTAAATTAGGTATTCATAACTTATCGCAGCCGATAGATGAACTGAGTGGAGGGCAAAAAAAACGGGTTGCCCTAGCAAGGCTCTTATTAGAAGAGCCAGATTTGTTAATTTTAGATGAGCCAACCAACCACTTAGATTTAGAAGCCATTGAGTGGTTAGAAGAACATCTTGCTAAATTAAAAGTGAGCCTATTGCTAGTTACGCACGACCGTTATTTTTTACAAGCTGTAACCAACCAAATAATTGAACTCGAAAATGGCAATCTCTATAAATACACGGGTAACTACACACAGTTTTTAGAAAAGCGAATTGAACGCCAACAAGTAGCCCAAGACCAAGCAGACAAAGCCAAAAACTTGCTAAAAAAGGAAGTAGAATGGCTCAACCGCCAACCACAAGCTCGAACCACCAAAGCCAAATATAGAATTGATGCGGTAGGTGGCATAAGAAAAACGGCTAACCAAGTTCAGAAAAAGACAAAATTGGAGATTAACCTAACAGGCAAGCGACTAGGTAAAAAGATATTAGAAGTAGAGAACCTATCGAAGCAATTCGATGGCAACGTAATGGTAGATTCCTTTAGCTATATTTTTAAACCAGGCGACCGCATTGGGCTGGTAGGTAAAAATGGTGTGGGCAAATCCACTTTCTTAAATTTACTTACTAATAAACTTAACCCCGATGGTGGCTCTATTATAAAAGGAGAAACCGTGGCCTTTGGATATTACCACCAATCGGGCATAAAGTTTAACCTTGCGCAACGTGTAATTGACAGTATTAAAGAAATTGCAGAAGTAATTGAGTTGAAAGACGGCAATGTAGTAACGGCATCGCAACTGCTTACACTATTTCACTTCCCGCCCAAACAGCAATACGATTTTATTAAAAATTTAAGTGGGGGCGAAAAACGAAGACTGCAATTACTAAAAGTACTCATGGGCAACCCCAATTTTTTAGTACTAGATGAACCTACCAACGACCTTGATTTAGAAACCTTAAACACATTGGAAGAGTACCTCGAAAAATTTGCAGGGTGCATTATGATTGTTTCGCACGATCGGTATTTTATGGACAGGTTAGTGGAGCATATTTTTTCGTTTGAGGGCAATGGTCTTATTAAGGATTACCCTGGCAACTATACGGATTACAGAGAAAGAACTAAAAACGCTCCTCAAATAACCACTGCCCCTGCCGCACCTAAAACAGAAAAAAAGAAAACGGAGGGTAAAAAATTAAGCTTTGGGGAGAAAAGAGAGTTGGAGCAAGTTGAGAAAAATCTAAAAGAATTAGAATTAGAGAAAAAGAACCTTGAGGGCAAATTAAACAGCAACACCCAAGAGGAAACATCGGGGTTCGAAAAACTAGTAGAATGGGGCAAAGAATTAAAACAAATTGAGTCGGAAATAAGCAATAACGAGAATCGCTGGTTGGAGTTAAGTGAGGGGGCTTAATGGAAATTGCCTACTTTTGCATTCCTAAATTTATAGAAAATATGAAAAATAAACTATTACTAATTATTTTACTCACACTATTTGTAAGTAATGCACAAGCACAGAGTTATAGCAAATTATTTAAAAAAGTAGATCCATCCGTGGTACTTATTAAAGTGGAGAGCAAAGAGTTGGTTACAGACCGAGCCACATTAAGCAAACAAATGATTACAACCTCGGGGCTGGGTTCGGGTGTTGTAATAAATGCCGATGGCAGCATAATGACCGCCAACCACGTAATTGCAGATGCCGAAAATATAATTATTGAATTTGCCAATGGCGAAGAAGTACCTGCCAATGTAGTTACAAGTAGTAAAGATGCAGATGTTGCTTTAATTAAACTGGTTTGGATTCCTAAAAACATGCAAGTAGCTACATTAGGAGATTCAGATGCCACCGATATTGGTGAGCGAGTAATGATAATTGGCGCCCCTTATGGGTTAAGCCACTCCTTATCTACAGGTGTTATTAGCGGAAGGCATATCGAAAAAAACACCCAAAACAATCTTGTAGCAAGTGAATTTTTCCAAACCGATGCCGCCATAAACCACGGAAATTCAGGAGGCCCCGTATTTAATATGAAAGGAGATGTTATAGGTATAGTAAGCTCTATTTTAAGCGAATCGGGTGGCTTTGAGGGTATTGGATTTGCGGCAACTTCTAATGTAGCTAAAGAACATTTACTTGGTAAACAACCTTTTTGGTTTGGCGTTGAGTTTGAAGTGGTACATGGTGAGCTGGCTAAAATATTTAACTTACCTCAAGAGTCAGGGTTGGCTATTCAAAAGGTGGTTAGTGCTTCACCAGCTGCCTTAGCTGGATTAAAAGCTGGCATATACGAAACCAATATAGAAGGATCTGAATTTTTAACAGGAGGCGATTTTGTGTTAAGTGTAGCTAATTTTACCATTTCTCCTTCACTAAATATGGAGGATGTAAGAATGCACTTTGCCAATATGAAAAGTGGAACTACGTTTAAAATTAAAGTGTTTAGAGATGGCAAAATTGTTGATTTGGTGGCGGTTGCGCCATAACAAAAATAAAAACAAATTCGTTAGTTTTATCATACGGGTATCTCTATTAATTGCTTGTGTCCTCTGGCTTCTTCTGAGGTTTGTGATCGAGGCGTGGTTTCGAAGGCAGGCTGGTTGCCTGACTAGAAAGCACAACGAAGAGCACGATTCTCAGAAAAAGCCCCCTTGGGTTAGATTAAAGCACTTATCTGCTTCGTTATAATCGACAAAAAGGCAACCAGCCTTCCTTGTCGATTCTGCCTTGCATCTAAGCACTTTATTTCTAACAGAGGGAAAAATCAATTAATAGAGATGCCCATACCAAAAAAAATATTAAAATAACAAATTAAATAACTATGAAACAGTTTAAAAAAATAGCCTTGCTTTTTGTAGCAGCTATTGCATTACAAGCTTGCTATCCAGGCGATAGTATTCCTATCGAAGATTTGGATACTACTAGTACATTTTATACACCTGATGATTTTACCACCCCACATAAATCTGTTGCTATTTTTTGGGAGGTGGTTCAAATTAAAAATAATGACAAAGACGACTTAAAATATAATGGTGAAGTTGACGATGAAATATTAAATACTACCTTAAAAAATTTAGTTGATATATATGGCACTACCAATGTGTACATTATTAGCGAAACCATTGACCCTACCCCATTACCAACAACAAATATTCCTCCTGCAAATATTATAATCCCCAACGACCCTACCCCGGATGTTGAGGCTGTTATAACTTCAAATATTATTTTAAGAAGAGAAACTGTGGGTGTAGTTTACCCTGGATATCCGTGGTATCCTGGTTGGGGTGGTGGCTGGTGGGGACCCGGTTGGGGCGGTTGCTACTATTGTGGTTACCCTCCTACTGTTAGCTACCAACAATACGATATTGGCTCCGTGGTGTTAGACATGATTGACATACGCAAATTTACAGGAGGACAGGTACCCAACGAGATAACGCCATCTTGGGTAGCAGTAAATAGGGGATTAATTTCTTCAAATGAGGCATTTAATGCCGAGCGAGTTGTTGGTGGTATTAACCAAGCATTCAAGCAATCGCCTTATTTAAAATAATTGCAAACCATTTTTAACAAATTAATCATGAAAAAAATATTATTTACTGCATTAGCAATTGTTGGTTTTGCAATTAATACCAATGCGCAAACAAGTTACTGGACATTTAGCTGGCCTATATCTATGGGCATTGGCAGCACCAATGAGTACATAGCAAAAACAAGTTTTAGAGGTATTTCTATCACAGGTGCTAGTTTTATTACCGATAATATATCGATTGGTGGAGAATGGAGTTGGGAAGTTTTTGATGAAATTAAAAGAGATTTGCCTCCAAGAAGTATTACTGCGGATGGGATAAGTGGTGATATATCAGGTACTGAATACCGTTACTTAAACACCATTCCTATTTTTGTAAATTCTCATTATTACATGGGAAAAAATGGTGCTTTTAGGCCTTATGCCGGTTTAGGAATTGGCACGGTTTACGTAGATCAGCGTACCGATATTGGTTTTACATCTATCCAATCTAACACATGGCGTTTTGGTGTGCAACCAGAGGTAGGGGTATTTATTCCTATGGGGCTTTCGGGTGTAGGAGTAAGCCTTAAAGCAAAATACCGATACGCTACCAAATCAAATGAGGCAGAGGCGTTAACTATGTTTAGTTTGGGTATTGGTTTTGGGTTTATGAATTAATCAGGCTATGTAGGGTTGCCTAATGGAGTAATGCACTAAAGCCGCATTACTCCATTAGGCAATAGCTTTATACAATCCTCCTTTTTATAGGATCCCATTGCACCATTCGTTTTTCGAGGTACGATTTTGTGCTCATTATTATTGTAATGGCTTCTTCGAAACTTATATCTATGCCACAACTTACTGGAGTTCCATTTCGGATGGCATTAAGCCACTCTTTAACATGAAGGTGGGTAACATCTACTTTTTTGCCGTTAATAACCACATCGGTTAATCCTCTGCCGGCATAATACTTAGCAGTGGCCGAAGTAACCCCATCAACCTTGGGATTAGAGGCTAAGGATAGCATAGGCTGCTTATCGTTAATTAAGCCCGATTTAAGCTTATTCTTATATTTTTTAGACTTGGAGTCTGCCGTAATTTTAAGGTCGCCTCCTATTTCCATAGAGGCATCGCTGCCCATAAAAACTCTGCCGCGCGAACGGCTGTTCATAAGTGTGGCACTATATAATAACGACATTTTCCTATCAGGGAATTCATAGACTGCGTTAAACACATCAGGAATATCCCTGCCATCGTTAAAATGGTAAAGCCCTCCCGTTGCCATGCATGTTTTAGGAATACCACAGGCTAAAATACCGTTAACTGCATCAAATTCGTGCGAAAACAATTGGCCTCCAATGCCATTGGCATAATCCCAATATTTGGTCCAGTTATAATACCTATCTGTACTAAACGGAACTTTGGGGCTTGTACCCAGCCATTGTTCCCAATCAATGCTTTTAGCACTGCCTGGTTTAGGCTTACCTCCTTTGGTATCGCGTATCCATGCACCCTGAGGGGTGTTTCTGTTAGAGGTACATTCAACCAAACTAATATGCCCTAACGCATTTTTACGCACTAAAGTACGAGCTTGTGTATAAATAGGGTTTTGCCGTATCTGATGCCCCAATTGAAACACCAGGTTGCTGTTTTTAACTACATCATATACCTTGTGAGCTTCTTCTTCGGTACGTGTCAGGCTCTTTTCGCAATATACATGCTTGCCGGCTTGTATAGCATCCATGGTCATTTGGGCATGGTGGTGGTCGGGGGTAGCTATAATTACCGCATCAATGTTTTTGCTTGCCAGTAGTTCCTGGTAGTGGTTGTAACGCTTTGCTTTGGGTATGGATTTAGATTCTCTAACCGCTTGAAGGCTGTTTTTTGATTGTGCAACGGCTGCTTCTGCCCGATCATCAAACACATCGCAAATACCTGTGATAGATATATTTAAATCTTCCTGACTCAACCAGTGTCCTAAAGCCAAGGTGTTGTTTTCTTTTTTCAACCCCCTAAGCTTGTCTTCCCAAAGAAAACCTGCTGCCCTTAATACCCGTAGCGCCCTATCGCCACAACCAATAACCCCTATTCGGATGTGGTCTTCTGTACTATTTGAGATTGGTTTTGTTATTGCAGTTTTTTTATCGCCTAACCCAAGCTCTTTTAGTATTTTGTTCTGATCCTCTTTTTTTTGAGCTTTGTTTTTAGCCATCTTGCTCCATTCATAGCCAAAAGCTGCGATAAATGGCACTGAAGCCAACGCTTTAACCAAAGTTCTTCTGTTGGTTGTAAATTTTTTATTT
>JALSJD010000131.1 GCA_026989535.1 Cyclobacteriaceae bacterium | reverse complement strand
CAATGAGTTAATCGATTTCATTATATTATTCCTTTATTATTCCACTTTTTTTCTTCTTATTAATAAATCAAGCCCGAGGTAGTTTTCAGTAGCAAATAATGCCATAACCAGTAATGCGGCTGACTCTATCAGGGTTTTGTTTACCACCAAATAATTACCTTCAGAAGGTGCTGCGTACTCTAGACCCACCAATGGCGGAACGCATAAATAGTAGGTAAGCAATAGAAACATGCCTGCATAGGCAGAAACACGGGTGAAAAGACCAAGAATAAGGGCTAAGCCAATGATGGTTAATCCCCATTCGTTTACTACATCTGCTATGCCAAGCATCATTTTGTTTTCGGTAATTGCAAGAAAAAACCATGAAAACGGACCTTGCGATGCTTTTAAAAACCCAACCGAACTCCAAGTTGGATTCATCAATTTTGTTAGCCCTTCGTATAATAAATGCCAACCAATTAGTACTCTTAAAAGAAACAGCCCAATGGCTTTGGCATCCAAGTTTAATTTGTTCATTTTATTATTTTAGTTAGTTTTTACTTTTGGGTACCTCTATTAATTTTTTGTTCTACACATATATATAATCAACTATTTAGAGCCTGTCTATAAACTCCAAAAAACAAAAATCAAATAATAAATAAATCTCAAAAACGAAAACATCAAACCATGTAAGTATTTGGTGTTTAGGTGATTGAAATTTGAGATTTATTTGTTATTTGAATATTGGCATTTGTTATTTCTGAAAACATTGACTTTATAGACAGACTATTTAGTGTCTGCCGACTGGCTGAAACCTCAACAATAATCCCGATAATTATCGGAACAACCCTATTAAGAGTTTGATTATTAAACAATTGTGTTTTGGCTTTTATTTGTTATTTAATTTTTGTCATTTGTTATTTTTAAAAAAAATTACTTTATGAACAGGCACTATTTATCATACTTTACAGTAACCGGTTGGGTTATTTGGTTAAAAAGTTCTTCTATTTCTCTTGAGGGATTTTCAGCATCAACATGAAAAACCACATAGGCATTTTTTTCAGCATACCTACTTCCTTTGGGTATTGCTAAACTATCTTCTTTTAAAAACAGAAATCTTCTATCCCAATACCTGCCTCCTCCCCTTCCGTAAGAAATCCTTGTTTCGGGGTTTAGCATAGGCGACTGCCCTCCTTCGTAATTGGTATAATCGTACCCAAGGCGAATACTACCAAACCCGTATTTTAAGCTATCATTATAAAAACAGAACCAATTTGCATTGGCATCAATGGGTGTTTTTATAAGTTCCTTAATTGAATAATGAGGCGTTAGTGGTGGTTTATCGAATAACGAAACCGTTTTTATTTCTCCGTTTGGCAATGGAAACATCGCATGAGTAAACAGGCTATCCATCGTCATTTCATCGTTCCTTAACATCGTTAAAACTACATCCTCTGTTATAGTCATGTTGGATGAAAAAATAAAATAGGGTAGCCCGGCATAGAATTGATATTGCCCTTCGAGTTGAATTTCTTCGTACCCAGCTACTTTGCCCGAGCGGTAGGTTGTTATTTGATATGGTCCCTTATCAATAAACACAGAATCGTGTTTGCGCAAATGTGCCATTGTTTTATAATCTAAGCCTACTTTTTGAAAACTTGGTGCCCAGTGCATATTAATTTTAGCTCTTTTTAGCACCTGATTGTTAAAAGATTTTAATGTAAGTGAAGCAAGTTGACCTGCTCCAATTCCATTTTTAGTAGTTGCCAATTCAGAAGTAAGGTTGGCTACATAATGATTGTTTTCTATTACTAGCTCCAAATTTTCTCCTGCTGTTTTTAAATCTGTTAAAACCACCTCGTTTTGCGCCAGTATAATATCATATTGCGCTTTTTTATGCGCCTTTATACTAATGGGAAACAAGGCACTAATTATATAACTAGAGGCCTCTTTTTTGCTTCGTAAAATTTGCCCCTTTATCCGTTCTCCATTTTTATCTTTAAGAAACAACGCTTTGTCCTCCAATGGGAGTTGGTCTAATAAAATTTCCACCTCTACATATTCGAGGTTACGTGCAATACCAGCAGGCTCGGTAATTGTTAATGTGCCAAGTAAAGAATTGTTGGTTACGCATGTGCATAAAAAGCTTAGTATTAATAATACATAAAAGTACTGTCTGCTTAATGCGTAAATAGTTGCTTTGGTATTCATTAACTAATCAGGTTAAAATAGGGCGTTCTACAGTTTTTTTATTTTAATGTTTCTAAACCAAACTAAACTGCCGTGGTCTTGCAAGCCAATATACCCTTTTTTAGCCTTGCCATAATCAGGGTAATCTTTCCATTTTTCCGAATTTCTCCTCTCGTTCCAATCTTTAGACCAGGGAACGAACTCAAGCAGTTTGTCGCCATTTAACCAATGCTCAACTTTAGCTTTTGTAAAAATAATTCGAGAGGTATTCCACTCTCCAACCGGTTTTAATTTTTTTGTTTCAAGGCTGGCGGTGTACATCGAATAATCAGAGGCTGTTAATTGATTTTCATCTACCTGTGCTACGTAATGCGGGTCGTCAAGCACTTGGTATTCGGGGGCATTTTCGTAGGGTGCGCTATACTGCTCTCCTTCTACTACATGGTAAAAAACTCCACTATTTCCTCCTTTGCTTATTTTCCACTCCCAGTAAAGCTCAAAATCTTCGAACTTCATTGCGCCATAAACAATATCTCCTCCAATGTCCCCTCCTGCTCCTAGCGATTTTAGCAAACCATCTTCTATAATCCAGCTCTCTGGTAATGTTTCCTGATTAAACCCTCTCCAGCCCTTAGTAGTAGTGCCATTAAATAAGAAAATCCAGTCGTTTCCCTCTTTTTCTATTACTGCTTTGCCTGATAAAGTTGTACCAGCACTTTTATCCTTGCCAGTACCACAAGAAAGCGTAAATAACAAGAAGATTATTGCATATAGCAAAGGGGTTCTTTTTTGTAAAAACAATTTAGTTTTCATTTTTAAAAAGTTGTAATTATAAAGGATAACGAGGTGCTTTTTCTTTTATTAATCTATAATCTGAATAATTCATGAATTATACAGGATAAAACTACACCAACTTCATCGCTACCGGATCCCAGTTAATAAATTTATTTTGGTTGTAGCTGTCGTTGCACAAAAGTGCTGGTGCGGCTGCTCTAAATCCAAATTCGGGGTCTTCAGCAACAGTACCGCCCGTTCTTATGGCATTAAGAAAGTTCCTAAAATGATCGTAATGCGCCCCTTTATAGCCTTCTTCAGCTCTATAAACAGTTTCTAACGGTGGCAGCATTTTCTTTCGTTCAGATTTTCCTTCAACCTCTTTATGAATTTCAGGAACAATATTGTCTATTTCCTTATTTCTTTTCAACACTACTTCCTGCCACTTAACATCCATTGAGCCCTCACTGCCTACTAAGTGCAAATAAGTACTTTTGCTTGTGCCATCCACAAAATTACAACGGAGCGAAAGGCTAAATTCAGGGTGTGCTTTTGTTTCGGGGTATTGAAACATACCTAGCAGTACATCTGGCACTTCTCTGCCATCTTTCCAATAGCGCAAACCGCCTATGGCACTAATTTGGTTGGGTCCCAAAGAGTTGGTGATAAAATGAAGACTCGAGAAAAGGTGAACAAAAAGATCGCCTGACATACCTGTTCCATAATCGAGGTAATTTCTCCATCTAAAAAAACGCTTGGCATCAAAAGGTCTTTTAGTGGTATTAGCAATAAATTTTTTCCAATCAACTGTTTTTTCCGAGCCATCGGCCGGTATTGGATATTGCCAGGCTCCTAAAGGCGAATGCCGTGCCCAAAATCCTTCTACATAGTTTAATTTACCTATGGCACCTTCTGCTAAAAGCTGTTGTGCTTTTTCGTTTCCTAAAGAGGACACCCCCTGGCTGCCTACAAGAAAAACTTTACCCGATTTTTTCCAGGCATTAATTACTTCATGGCCTTGACCCACCGAATGCACCATTGGTTTTTCGCAATACACATGTTTTCCTGCCTGTAAGGCATCTATTGAGATTTGTTTATGCCAATGGTCGGATGTGCCAATAATAACCGCATGTACATCCTTTCTTTTAAGTACCTCTTTATAATCGTTTGTTGTAAAAATATCATCGCCCCAGTTCTTTTGAGCTAATTTTAACCTCTCTTGGTAAAGGTCGCATACGGCTACAAGTTTTACGCCTTCATGTTTTAAGCAGGTTTTAGCATCTTCTGTCCCCATCCAACCGGCACCTATTAAGGCAATATTAATGGTATCTGAAAGAGCTGGTTGGTTAACTCTTTTTAGATATGTTGGCTGTTTTGCAAAGCTAGGTACGCTGCCTGTACCCACAGCTACTGTTGCCCCTGCAAGTGCAAGCTTTTTTAAAAACCCTCTTCTGTTATTATCTTTCATCTGTTTATAATTTATTTTCACCGGTGATGTTTAACCTAAACTATTATTACATCATTACTTGAGTTGTTTAGCCACTTTAAGCATTAGCTTTCTGGTTGCTTTTATGCCTTCTATTTCACTCAAACCGCTGCCTTCATACTCAATTCCAATGTACCCAGTATAGCCTGCATCTTTTACTATTTGCAGCATTTTTACATAATTTATATTGGGTTCATTTCCGTTTTCATCAAAAACATTGGATTTGGCACTTACTGCTTTGGCATATTCCATTAGCTCCTGAGTGCCCTTATATTTATCATACTCCTCTACACAGGCTTCTGCTATTGGTACTCCTTTTTTTTGTTTTATGCAAAAGTTACCAAAATCGGGTAGTGTGCCGCAATTGCTCATACCCACACCCGAAATAACCTTGGTGAGCAGTTTTGCATTAGACGATAACCCGCCATGGTTTTCTACAACTACATTAATGTTTTTTGTTTGCCCATACGCTGAAAGTTTCTTTAAGGCATCAATCGAGTTGGGAACCCATTCGTCAGCTTTTGTACTGCCATTTAGATTTACCCGAATAGAATGACAGCCTAAAAAGGCTGCGGCATCAATCCATTTTTTGTGATTTTCAACACTCTGGTTTCTTTTATTTTCATCAGATATAGCAAGGGGTCCCTCGCGATCAACCATAATAAGTACGTTTTTTACGCCATAAGTTTCGCTTTTGGCTTTTAGTGTATCTAACAAACTTTGCATGGCCACTTCCGGATTATTGCCAATGGCTAAATAAGGCTGGTATATAAAACTCACATATTCTATCGCCTCAAATCCCATTTCGCTTGCTTTTTGGGCAAAGTCAAACGGATTTAGTTCTTTATTTCCGAAGGCTTTGTGCAACGACCATTGGGCTAATGATATTTTGAAAAAAGGATCCTTTTCTTCTACAGTTAACGGGGTATCTTCCTCCTTTTCTTTGTTTTGTGTATTGGCACAACTAAATAAAACTATAGCCATAAAAAGGCCTATAGCAAGTGATGATTTAATATGATTCATATATCCTTATTTGTTTTATGATTTCTACAGGAAGCCTCTATAATGTGAAAGTATGCAATTATATTTTTATGCTTGTTTACTTTCATTCACTGAAAGAATTTGAACAAAAACAGGTTACTACCTAAATTTGGGTTATATGGGCAGCCCTTCCGAACCAAACACTGCGTTTACGGGTTTATTTTATTTATACCAGCAGTAAGGTTAATTCGTTCTTTTTCCCAAATAAGATACCCTGTAGTGTTTTTGGGCAGGGTAATAGTAACTTTCCATTTATTTTTTACTAATTCGTAGGCAACGGTTAGCTTTCCATTAGGATGAGGAATTTCTCCATAGGCTTTTTTAAAATCGCCCAAATGTGGCTTAACCTTTACTACACCAAAACCCGGTGCAGCCGAATCTACTCCTAATACAGTTCTAAAAAATTCAATATTGGGGCTGGCTCCCCAAGCATGGCAATCTGATCGAGATGTTGAAATACTGGAATTTTCGGCCCAGGTAGTTAAGCCCATACGCATATTCTCTCGCCATTTACCAAGCCAGTTAAGGTACTCATTTCCTAAGCCGGCCTTAACTAATGCCATGTGTAAATAAAATTTAAAATAAATAGATGCAGGTGCTAAATCTTTATTGGAAAGCATATTTTGCGCCACAATACTTGCGGCACTATCTTTTACAACTCCTGTAAGAATTGCCAGCGAATTGGCATGTTGCGAAAATAGCTTTTTTTCCTGCGTATCTGCAAAAAGGCCTTTGGAGCTATCCCAATAGCTAGCTCGAATGGTATTTTCCAATTGATGCGATTTTTTTTTATACAAATCTGCATAATACCCAATTCCCATCTGTTTTTCCATTTTTGATGCTAACTGATAAGCCCACAGCAATTGTAAGTCAAGTATGGAGGAAGTACCCGTTTTACCGATAGGCCCCACTCCTGATGTCCATGCATCGTTTCCTTTCACCCAATCTGTAAATAACCAATAAGGAACATTTTTTAAAGAGCCGTCATGCTCCTGATATTGGCTAAAAAAACCCAACACACCTCTGACACCATTTAATTTATCCTTTACAAAAGCAGCATCGGGTCTGTACATCCAATAGTCATGCAGCATACCTACATACCATAAAGAAAAAGTCGAAATCTGCTGTGGAGTATAGGATGGATGCCTGCTCAATGTTATTCCTTCTGCTATTCGCGAATGATCCATTTGCTCAAGTGCGTTTCTCACTAGGCGGTCGTCCCCACTATTATAAAACGACACCAGTGCCTGAATACGTGTATCACCAATGTATTGCAACTGCTCATAATAGGGGCAATCCATGTAGGTTTCAAAGGCACATAGCCGGGCTGTACGCCACCCAATCTCCAACATTTTATCTAATTCTTTGTTGGCCGTTATAAATTTGGCGTTGTACTTAAACGGGTATCCGGTAAATGTTCCGTAAATATCTTCAATAATTAAGGGGTGCTCTTGGGTGGTAATGGATAGTTGAACATACCTGTATGTTCGCCAGTCTAACGTTGTAAATTTTTGGTCGGTTGTGCCATTGGAAACAATGCTGTCTCTTCGTCCTGCAAAATAATATCCTTCAACAGTATTCCGATTCCCTTTTACTACAGAATAATGGTTTATACTGGGCTTTTCTTTAAAAAGAGATTCTGCATAACCAATACCTATACCCGCATTTTTCCCATTACTAAAATGAAGTGTAAAGTAGGCATTTGTAAGGTAGCCTTGGTCGAGTAATAACGTAACTTTTGTGTTTGGAGGAATTGTGATTTTTGAATCGGTTTCAGGAAAAGATGATGTTACTTTAATTCCTTCGGCTTTTCTAAGTTTAGCTAATCGTTGCACTGTTAACTCCATTTGCGGAAGTTTTGAAGGCACCAGCATCCACCATTTAGCCCCCCAAATAACGCCTTTGGGCACACCATTAGCTATGGGTGCTGCTTGTAGCCAGTACGTGTCGTCAAAGGTCGAATCAAGCCAATGCATCGGATAGTGGTTCATATCCACCAGTTCTCCAGAACCTGCAACATAATACGTACGGTAACCTATCCCATTTAAAGGGCTATACGCTTTGTTTTTGATACATTTCCAGGAATCATCTGTGTTAATAATCTTTTGCCTAGCTGTATTGCCCTGAATGATTAATCCTGTTCGAAGAGATATTTGGGCTTCAGGCCTTAAATCTCCACCATTCCATACAACAGCTCCTATAATATTTTCTCCTGATTTTAGGTAGGGAGCAATATCCACCGTTTCATAATTCCAATAGTATATATCGCTTCGGGATGGCCCAAGGGAAACAAGTTTTTGGTTTACATAAAGCTTATATCGGTTATCGGCCGATATATGTATTATAAATGAATCTGGCTTGCTCTTTAATATTACTTGTTTTCTAAAAAGGTACACCCCGTAGTCTTTGGTCGGCTCATCAGGAACCTCTATCCAGGATGCTTCCCACGGGGAATTAAACAAATTTGGATTTGTAACCTGCGCATAACCAGAAACACTATAAATCAAATGGAGTGCAAACCAGCACAGTGTAATATATTTAAACATCTTTTGAAACAAGTAAAACATAAAACTATTTTAAGCGCAATAAAGCAGATATTATTTTCGCCATCATTTGTTTTTAATTGAAAGAATTTAAACAAAATAAAACCTTTTAACAAAAACAATAATAAGCCTTTATATATTTCAAAAGTCTGCTAAATGGAAAAAAATATTCTTACTTAACCTTTTGAACAACTTACATATAATTTGTTTTACCTTAAAATAGGCGCATACATATACCCTTTCGTTTGAGGCATACTTGTGATATGTTTATTTGTACATATATTTTCACTGAAAAATTTTGAACAATAATAAATTTCAAAATGGGTATTTTGCGAGTAAATAAAAAAGATTTATAAACCTTTATGTAAATGAAAATACAAAAAGAGTATGATGCAATAGTAATAGGTACGGGTATATCGGGTGGCTGGGCAGCAAAAGAGCTTTGTGAAAATGGGCTAAAAACACTGGTATTAGAACGAGGACGCATGATAGAGCATATCAAAGATTACCCTAACATGTACAAAGATCCTTGGGATTTTGAACTAAGAGGAAAAACATCTCGAGAGGATAGAAGAAAGCGCCCAAAGCAAAACAGGGCAGGTTATCCTAAAAATGAGTCTATCAAAGATTGGTTTGTAAATGACTTAAAGCACCCTTATAACGAAACCAAACGTTTTGACTGGATAAGAGGATACCATGTAGGAGGCCGTTCTATTACCTGGGCCAGGCAAAGTTACCGGTTAAGCGACCTAGATTTTGAGGCAAACAAAAAAGAAGACATAGCTGTTGACTGGCCTATCAGGTATAAAGATATTTCTCCATGGTATGACCATGTTGAAAGCTATATTGGTGTTAGCGGAGAAAAAGCAGGTCTGCCTCAATTACCAGATGGCATATTTGAGCCGCCCATGGAAATGACTTGTGTTGAAAAATACATGAAAAAAAGTTTGGCAAAAAATTATTCGGACAGGTCGCTGATAATTGGAAGGGCGGCTCATATAACCGGGGGCAAAGAATACGAAGGTAGAAATAAGTGCCAATTTAGGCGCAAGTGTGCGAGTGGGTGCCCGTTTGGAGGCTATTTTAGTAGTAATGCCTCTACCTTACCGGCAGCAGCACGTACTGGAAACATGACCCTCAGACCTCACTCGATTGTACATGAAATTATATATGACGATACATTAAAGCGTGCCACAGGCGTTAGAGTAATTGATGCAGAAACCAAGGAAACCTTTACTTTTAGTGCAAAAATTATTTTTTGCTGTGCTTCGGCCATTGCTTCGGCTTCTATTTTAATGCAATCTAAATCTGAGCGGTTTCCTAATGGGCTGGGCAATGATAGTGGTGAACTGGGACATAATGTGATGGATCATCATATGAGGGCTGGAGCCTCTGGAAAAATAGAGGGGTATGAAGATAAATATTATAAAGGACGAAGGCCTTCTGGAATATACCTGCCCCGGTTTAGAAATTTAGGAGATAAAGAAAGCAAGCAAGCATTTTTGAGGGGATATGGGTATCAGGGTGGAGCCAGCAGGACAGGAGACATTTCTGAGCTTATTGCAGAGTATGGGTATGGGGCTGATTTTAAAGAAAAAATATTGGAGGCACCAGGTTGGAGAATGTATTTTGGAGGGTTTGGAGAATGCCTGCCCTACCACGACAATAAAATAACGCTTGATTATGACAAGTTGGATGAATGGGGCTTGCCAACCGTAACATTTGATGTGGAATGGAAGGAGAATGAATTGAAGATGAGAGAAGATATGACACAACAAGCAAAAGAAATGCTTGAAAAGGCTGGGTTTACAGATGTTAAAACTTACGATATGCCAGGTTCACCTGGTATAGGCATACATGAAATGGGTACAGCTCGTATGGGCAAAGACCCCAAAACCTCTATATTAAATAGCAATAACCAAGTTCATACGGTTCCAAATGTATATGTTACCGATGGTGCCTGTATGACATCCTCTGCATGCCAAAACCCATCGCTTACGTATATGGCATTAACTGCAAGGGCGGCCAATCATGCGGCTAATGAATTTAAAAAAACAAAATCCTAATAGCTATGAACAGAAGAAATGCATTAAAAGGGGTAGGTCTTTCCATCGGTAATGTACTTGCTGCACCCACTATTTTTAGCTTATTGCAAAGTTGCACAACCGAAGAAGCCAAGTGGATTCCCAAGTTTTTATCTGTAAATGAAGGTAAAGTTGTGAGAGAATTAGTGAATCTTATATTGCCTAAAACAGAAGCAACTCCCGGAGCACAGGAGGTAAATGTGGTAGAATTTATTGATTTAATGGCCGATCAAGTGATGGACATAGAGCAACAAGCCATTTTTAAGGAAAGAATAGAGGCTATTATGAAAGAATTGGGATTAATTGACAAAGAACCTAATAGCTTAAAAACTAAAGATTATGATGATTTATTGACCAAATACCTGAGAGCAACAAAAAAAGAACAGGAGGCTTTTAAGGACGATAAACACAATGCGTTGGTTTTAGCTGCTCTTACCGACTTAAGGAGTAAAACCATGTGGGGTTACACATCAAGTGAACAAGTGGGCGAACATGTATTGGCCTACGACCCTATTCCTGGTGTGCAACTAGGCTGCATTTCTTTGGAAGAAGCAACAGGAGGCAAAAAATGGTCTTTATAGGCTTGTTGTAGGATATAAGGCTCGCTCCTTACCTAACCTGATTAATTCATTTTAATTCACTGAATAATCTTTAAAACTATGAAAAAAACTAGCATTCTGTTTCTCTTCTTTTTTATCTGCACGGGTATTGTTTATGCCGATGTAAGGCTTCCAGCAATTTTTAGCGATAATATGATACTTCAGCGCGAAATGAAAGTACCCGTATGGGGTTGGGCAGACCCAGGAGAAAAAGTGGTGGTAAAATTGGGCAAGCATAGTTCTAAAACTAAAGCAGGAGCTAACGGAAAGTGGAAACTATACATTGGTCCATTAGAAAGTGGAGGTCCATTTAAGCTTATCGTTTCGGGCAAAAATAAAATTAGTATTAATAACGTGCTTGTGGGCGAAGTTTGGGTTTGTTCCGGGCAATCTAATATGGCCATGAAAGTAGCCAAAAGTAATAATGCCAAAGAGGAAATAGCCTCTGCCAATTTTCCGCAAATTCGTCATTTTCAGGTTAATAAGGCACGGGCCGCAGAACCATTGGAGGAGGTTAACCCTAACATAAGAAACGAAAACTATTGGCTAAATACATGGGAAGAATGCGATTCGACCAACGTTGGGAGATTTACAGCTACGGGTTATTATTTTATTCGTAAAATATACCAAGAGCTAAATGTGCCGGTAGGCATAATAAGCACCTCTTGGGGCGGAACTGTGGCAGAAGCCTGGACACCACACGATACATTGGCTAATGACCCTCAACTAAAACCGATTCTTGACGACTGGCTGGCATATACTAATAATATAGAGTGGTTAAGAAAGGCGTATGCCAATTATTTAAAAGATATTGAAGAAGGCAACAAACAAACCAAGGAAGAATCTGTGTTTTTCAATAGCCCTTCAGCACTTTATAATGGCATGATAGCCCCCATTATTCCTTACGGAATTCGTGGTGTAACCTGGTACCAAGGGGAATCAAATGAGACTCGTGCTCGCCAATACCGTAGTTTGTTTCCGGCTATGATTGACTCCTGGAGAAAAAAATGGGGGCAGGGAGATTTTCCATTTCTGTTTGTGCAACTAGCCAACTTTATGCAACCGGCTAACCAACCTGAGGATGCTAACTGGGCCGAACTACGCGAAGCACAAACCATGGCACTTAACCGATTGCCTAACACGGGCATGGCCGTAATTATTGACATAGGTGAAGCGGACGATGTGCACCCTAAAAACAAACAAGATGTAGGCAAACGTTTGGCTTTATCTGCACTAAAAATAGCCTATAACCAAGACATCGTCTATTCAAGCCCTATGTACGAATCTATGGAAATAACTGGAAATAAAATTAGGATTAAGTTTAAAGAAACCGGCTCTGGCCTTATGGCTAAAAACCAATACGGGTATGTAAATGGGTTTGCGGTGGCAGGGGCGGATAAAAAGTTTTATTGGGCAAAAGCCTCCATCGAAAACGAAAATACTGTTGTGTTAATTTGTAATGAGGTAACAAAACCGGTAGCTGTAAGGTACGCATGGGCTAATAACCCTAAAGATGTTAACCTCTATAATAAAGAAGGGCTACCGGCAGCACCATTTAGAACAGATAATTGGCCTGGAATTTCGTATTGGGATAAATAATGATGCATTTTTAACCTAAATTATTTATCAGGGTTTCTTTCAAGAGGAGGTCGTTTATTATTTATTCACCCAATCCTTGGTGGAGCGGAATCCGACCAGTTGGCGAATCAGCGGAGGTAAAAAGGTATTGCGAGTTTTTTTGAAGTCTTTCAAACTCAGTGCTTAGCACCTGCCTTGCCAATCAGACAGGCTTATCGTTTTAGTAAATCGCTCAATTTAGGTATTCTTCATTTTTAATCCGATAGTAATCTGGAGGTTTATAAATAGTTCGGGTTAGATAGGTTTAAGAATTAATAAATACCAATATATTTGAGTGCTCATTTGATTATTACCGATTTGAATTACGAAATAAAACTCCCATTATTCGAAGGCCCTTTTGACCTGCTTCTTTTTTTTATAGAAAGAGATGAGTTGGATATTTATGATATTCCTATTTCGAAAATTACTGAGGATTTTATAGGCTATATTGCCCACTTAGAAAAGCTTAACATTGATGTTGCCAGTGAATTTATTTTAGTGGCAGCTACCTTAATGCGAATAAAGTCGAAGCTCTTATTGCCTAGAGAAAAAGTAGATGAGCTTGGCAATGAGATAGACCCAAGAGAAGAGTTGGTGAGGCATTTGCTTGAATACAAAAAGTATAAATCAGTTATTGGAGAGCTTACTGCTTTGGAAGAAAAGCGTAGCTTAAAAGAAAAAAGAGGCAATGTATTAAAAGAGATTAAAAAACTTGCTGAAACCACAGATGTTGAATCGGAATTGCAGGATGTAGATCTTTACAAGCTCTTAAAAATATATGAACGCGTGTTGGTAAGATTTGAAGAGGAGCAGAAAAAACCCGTACACACCATAGTGCCATACCCACACACTATAGCCGATAAAAAGAAGGAAATTTTAAGTAAACTGGTGGACACCAGCAAAATATCTTTTGTAGATGTAATTGCGAGTGCACAAAATAAGGTAACCGTAATATTTAATTTTTTAGCTATTTTAGAATTACTGCAAATGCAACTAATTAGCCTTACACTGGGCGAAGGGTATAATAATTTTTGGATTCAAAAATTAGATACGAAACAGGAAAAGAAACTGGCTTAAAAAAAGCGCCATCCCTGCATTAGGCAAGAATGACGTTTAATGAATATCCCTAACCTGTATAATTCATGAATAATCTATTACGCATCCCAACTGACTATCACTCAGGAATCTACTCAAATTTTGCTACTCAACGTAGCTCGCTACGCCTCTCCCGAAAAAAAATCGGGACAAGCTGTTTCAAAATTCTCCGTGAGTACCTGATTAACAGCCACTTGAAATGCTCATCACGAAGATTTATGAATTATACAGGCTAAAACATCTCAGTTCCGGCAAAAAAGAAGCTCCCTTCTATGGATGCGTTTTCATCAGAATCGGATCCGTGAATAGCATTGGCTTCAATTGATTTTGCAAAAAGATTACGAATAGTACCCTCGGCAGCATCTTGAGGGTTGGTAGCACCAATTAAAGTTCTAAAATCCTCCACTGCATTTTCTTTTTCAAGAATCATAGGCACAATAGCACCAGACGACATATAAGCACATAAATCGTTGTAGAAAGGCCGTTCTTTATGTACTTCATAAAATTCTCCAGCTCTTTCGCTGCTAAGCTTTGTTAGCTTCATTGCTTTAATTATAAACCCAGCTTCTTCAATCATCTTTGTGATTGCGCCAATATTGCCTGCATCAACTGCATCAGGCTTTATCATTGTAAATGTTTTGTTCGTTGCCATCTTAAATATATTATAAAATTTAGCGCAAAATTAGAAGATAAAAATGTGAATTAACCATTTTTTTGCGAACTTACTCTAACTGATTGCGGCATATTTCTTCTCTTTTTTTTGCATTCGTTTGATTTTATTGATGTCAAGTATAATTATAGCAGCATTACACTGCTTTTTGTTCTTTGCTTTTAGCTTAAATAATGTAAACTTTGCAGGCTCACAAATAGAGGAGGATTTTTCTTTCCAAAATATGCAGAACACCAAGGGATTTGAATTACTTTTTAGCGACTCCAAAAATATTGTACTTACCATACATTTAAATCCCGATGCTGATGCATTAGGGGCTGCTTTGGGCTTTGCATTAGTGCTGCATAAAAAGGGGCATACGGTTTCCATAGTTTCGCCTAATATATTTCCTGATTTTTTAAAATGGATGAAAGGGCATGAACAAGTGTTAGTGTTTGATAAAGAACCTGAGGCTTGTAAAAAAGTATTGGAACAAGCGGATGTTATTTTTAGTATGGATTATTCTGCTTTAAAAAGAGTGGGAGCCGTGGGCGATGAAATTGCTAAATCATCGGCAACAAAAGTTATCATCGATCATCATAGAGAACCTGAAGATTATGCTGATTTGATGAAGTGGAGCACAGAGGCCGGAGCCACTTGCGAATTAGTTTTTGACTTATTAAAAGAGCTGGATTGGTTGCCCCTTTTAGATAAAGACAGTGGCGAATGCCTGTATGCAGGCATTATGACAGATACTGGAGGGTTTAGACACCCAAATACAACACAGCATATACACGAAGTTATAGCCCAATTATTAGGCATTGGTGTAAATGGGGCCAAAGTATCTAAGCTTGTGTACGATACCAACACAGTAGATCGCATCAAACTCCTTGGGTTTACCCTTAGCCAGCGGCTTAAAGTAATCCCTGCCTACAATGTAGCTTATATCTATTTATCGGCCGATGACCTTAAAAAGCATAATGCACAAAAAGGTGATACCGAAGGGCTGGTAAACTATGCGTTATCAATCAAAGGAATTGTGATGGCCGCACTATTTAAAGAAAGTGACAATATGGTTAAAATGTCGTTTCGCTCAGTAGGCCAATTTTCGGTAAATGACTTTGCCAGAGCAAATTTTGAGGGAGGTGGACACACCAATGCCGCTGGAGGCGCATCTAAAACAATGAGCTTAGAACAAGTTATTAAAAAATTTGAAAATTTATTACCAACATATAAATCAGAATTAAATAAAAAATTATGAAAAGGTTAAAACAGTATAGTTTTATTATTGGCCTATTGGCTTTAGTTATGACTGCTTGTGGTCAAAAAGAATTTACTACTACCGATACAGGGCTTGAGTACTTAAAAGTAAAAGAAGGAAGTGGAGAAAAACCTAATGATGGTGATTTTTTACTCTTAAATGTATCATACACCGATGTAAATGATAATGTAATGTTTTCAAGCGCAGAGCGAGGTGGGGCTTTGCCACTTAATTATGTAGATTCTGTTTTTGCCAATAATGGCAGCTTAGAAGAAGGGTTTAAAATGTGCAATAAAGGAGATAGCCTTATTTTAAAAATACCTGCTAACGTTATTTTCGAGGAGTCGTTTAAACGGCCTCTGCCTGATACAATTCCTGCCGAAAGCATTATTACTGTTTATTTGGGTGTGCAAGATATTTTAGACCAAGAGCAATTTCAAGCGTATAGAATGGAGCAAGGGCAAAAAGCCAAAGCAAAAGCAGCCGAGGAAGCCAAAGAGCAAATAGCAAAAGATGCAAAAATTATTGAAGACCATTTAATCGAAAAGGGCATTGAGGCTCAATCTACACCAGAAGGTCTTTATTATGTAATTACCCAAGAAGGCAATGGTGTGGTACCAGAAAACGGAAATACTGTTATTGTAAATTACACAGGCAAATTACTTGACGGCACCATGTTTGATTCGAGTGTTGAAGAAGATGCTAAAGCTGGAGGGGTTTATACTGAAGGAAGAGATTATAATAAGCCGTTTGATTTTCCGTTAGGTCAAGGCAGGGTAATCAAAGGTTGGGATATTGGTGTTGCTCTTTTAAGTAAAGGAGCAAAAGCAACACTTTACATCCCTTCAAACTTGGCTTATGGTGCTCGTGGGGCAGGTGCTAAAATAGGCCCTAATGCGGTATTAATGTTTGATGTTGAATTAGTTGACATTAAATAAAGGCAGCAACCTAATAACCACATCAGGTTGCCCAAAGAAATGCTTTTTAGTGTTTCTTTAAAGTTTTAGTAGTGTAGTTTTACTGCCTTAACAGTTACAATAAATAATTTAGGAGACTTTTTCCGTTAGCTAACAGAAAAAGTCTCCTGTCTGCACGCTAAAGCTTTAGCGTAAGCAACCGACAAGGCAGGCATCTAACCGTTGAAAATAAAATATAAACAGATGAAAAATACTTTTTTATACGTTGCAATATTGAGTACTGCGCTCTTTTCTTGCAATAAGGAAGAAACCCAATTCTTGCCTTACGAAGAACAATTAGCTATAGATGCTAAAATAATTGAAGACTATTTAACTGAAAATGGGCTTTCTGCAGAGTCAACTTCTGAGGGCTTAAGGTACGAAATTACCAAAACAGGAGACGGCAACTTTCCTGACACAGGCAGTACCGTTGTGGTAAATTATACAGGCAAACTACTTAATGGGAGTGTATTTGATTCAAACACCAACGGAAGTTTTAGCTTTAAGCTAGGCGCAAGGCAAGTAATAGCAGGCTGGGATATTGGCATAGCACTTTTAAGCAAAGGAGGGAAAGCCACATTATATATTCCTTCTGGCTTGGCCTATGGTACGCAAGGCGCTGGGAGCTCTATTGGATCAAACGAAGTACTTATATTTGAGGTAGAACTTGTTGATATTAGATAAAATGAAAAATTCAATTACTCTTGTATTGCTTTTAGCAGTAATAGGCTTTGCTTGTAAAAAAGACCAAGAAGCCCCGGCCTTGCCTTCTGAGGAGCAATTGGCTATCGATCTTCAAATTATTGATACCTATATTAAAGAAAATAACATAAAAGATGTTTTAAAAGATTGCCGAACAGGAGATATTAACACCCCTCCTAACTGTGATGGGGATGTTAGTTTTAAACAACATGAAGAAGGAGACGTAGATGCGCTATACATAAACTCATCAGATGTTTCGTTTGTTGCTTCTTATAAAGGAAGATTGCTAGACACCGGAGTAGAGTTTGATGCCAATGACAGTGCTACATTTACACTAAGGCGCGTGGTTTTGGGTTGGGAAGTAGTTTTGCTTGATAGTAAAGAGGGAGACTCATTAACCTTGTACATACCGTCTGGGTACGGATATGGGTATGCAGGTTCTGGAGATAATGTTCCTAGAAATGCGAACCTTATTTTTGACATTAAAATTCTTCAAGTTAACTAGATTAAATGCAGCTATGCTTTGCTACTAATAACCCTCATAAGCTACAGGAGCTTCAGCAATTGGTTGGTAACCAAATAGAGATTAAAAGCTTGCAAGATATTGGGTGCTTTGTAGATGATATTCCTGAAACAGGAGCCACCTTGCAGGCAAATTCGCTTGAAAAAGCCCTTTATATAAAAAACAATTACAGCATAAGTTGCTTTGCCGATGATACTGGCTTGGAGGTAGATGTGTTAAATGGAGCCCCAGGAGTTTACAGTGCTCGGTATGCTGGCGAACCTGCTAATTCGGCTAATAATATAAAACTCCTTTTGCAAAACCTGGCAGGCAAAAAAAATCGAAAAGCTCGTTTTAGAACCATAATTACCTTATTATTAAACGAAAAAGAACCTATATTTTTTGAAGGGATTGTTTATGGCGAAATTACAACCCAAACCAGTGGAAATGCAGGGTTTGGTTACGACCCTATCTTTATTCCTAACGGCTTTAGTTGTACATTTGCAGAAATGACACCAGAAGAAAAAAACAGTGTAAGCCATAGAGCCAAAGCGGTCGAAAAATTGGTCATTTATTTAAACTCCCTTTAAACTAATTCATGTTGAGTAAAACACCTTTTATTATTGGTATTACAGGAGGTAGCGGGTCGGGCAAAACTCGGTTTTTAAATGGCCTTTTAAGTAAATTTTCGGCAAATGAAGTTTGCCTTATTTCACAAGATAATTATTACAAGCCAAGAGAAGAACAGCCCATAGACATAAAAGGAATTAAAAATTTCGACCTTCCGGAATCAATAGATTTTGATGCCTATAAACGAGATATCGAAACCCTAAAAAAAGGAGAAACAGTTACCATTAAAGAATACACCTTTAATAACCCAGAGGCAGAACCCACACTTATTACACTAAAGCCAGCTCCTGTAATTGTAGTAGAAGGAATTTTTGTGCTATACTATCAACCTATTGCTCAAATTCTTGATATGAAATTATACATTGATGCCAAAGATTATATTAAGCTAATTCGTAGGATAGTGCGAGACGATAAAGAAAGAGGATACGATTTAGATGATGTGCTTTATAGATACGAACACCATGTTATGCCTACCTACGAAAAACATATCAAACCATATAAATCTGAAGCTGACATTGTAATTCCTAATCATAAAAAATATGATAGTGCTTTAGATGTAATTGTTACCTATGTGCGGTCTAAAATACATCACTAAATGTGTGCGTTTGAGACCCAAGTTTCTAGCCTGTATAATTCATGAATCTTCGTGATGAGCATTTCAAGTGGCTGTTAATCAGGTACTCACGGAGATTTTTGGAGATTTTTTTTCGGGAGAGGCGTAGCGAGCTACGTTGAGTAGCAAAATTTGAGTAAAGCCTGTACCGTACTTTAGTCGGTATGCCTGAGTGATAATCAATTGGGATTCGTAATAGATTATTCATGAATTATACAGGTTAAATAAAAAAACCCTCTATCAATTAAATAGAGGGTTTTTGTTAAGGAAACTATCCTTAGTCGCTATGTTTAGTATTTGTAAATAAAACTATACATTTAGTAAGACCATAAGTTATGCTCTCGTTCTAATACTTTCATTTCTTCCCATTGGCTAGCCATTAAACCTTGTTTTGCCGAACCTCCGTAATAAGAAGCAATAGGCAGGTTATCAGGGTTTTCTGTTTTATAGAGTTCACCATGAAATAGGCGGAGCAAAAATGCATCTCCTAAATTTCTATTTTCTGCACTATTTTGTTGGTTATACCACACCGCTTTTTCTGGATGCTCTCTAAAGAAACGTTCCAAATCTTTATACGCAAAAGTGGCTACAAAATAATTGGCTCCATCCATAGAGTATTTACCAGGTACAATAAGCTTTACCGATTGAATATCTCTGAACTGGCGAGCCCGCCTTTTATCGAAGATAATGTCTTCCATTATTTCCATAATGGCAATGTCAGTAGCAAAATACTTCTCTGCTACTTCTCCTCCATACTCTTCCCAAAGGTTAGGGTCGTTAGTAGGCGCAATACCAATTTCATTATCATTTAAATCTTTTTGGCAGATATAGTTTACCCCATTATACTCGGCAATATCTCCTTCAAAATAAGGGTAATCCACTTCGTATAAAGGCTGTTCTTCTGGCTCACTATTATCAACTTCCGTTTTATTTAACCTCGTAATAAAATTAGCTTTGGTCATTTTCTTAGTCAAAGAATCCTCCATATAAATATTTTGGATTTGATCTGCCATCACTGCATCAATAATGATTTTTGTAAACTCATTGTTTTTTGCAAAAAACCCTTTGTTAAGCTTTTGCTCTAAGTCAACCCTTGTCCAAATGCGTTGTTTGTACAATTGCTCGTACTTAGGTATCGGGTTAACCGAATGTGAATTATACTGGTCATCTGATGATGACAAGCCTTCTTGCGCTACCGCACTAACCGATACACCACCAACCGCTAATAGAACTGCTAAGCTATTTCTGAAACTAAATTTCATCTGTAATTATTAAATTTAAATAAGTAGTGTTAAAAAAGCATTGAAACACTTTTTTAACACTATAAACTAGTTGCTTTTAACTAATACTTTATAAATCTCGCTACGCACTTTTACGTTTTCAGATTTATTTTGGAAATTAGTTCTTACAACTCTTTTTATGGTAAATATATATAAATCACCTTTACGTGCTTGCTGTGCAAACTGCGTTAATGTAATTTTATTTTTCTTAAATTTTTGAACTTTTACAGGGTCGCCATTTCTTACCAGTTTTACCTCTACCTCTCTTACACGGTAACGTGCATCTTTGGGTACATCACTTGCAAAACTTGGTTCGGCAATAGCGTTTACAGTTACTTGTCTAAACGCCCTTCCCTTAACACCATCTGCCATATTACCAGCAGAGCTAGGTATTGCCAGTTCGTATTTGGGTACTGGTATCTCTTTTACAGTAAATGTTTTGGTACCCACAGTATTACCATTACTACGAACTGTTAGCACAACTTTCCCTCTTGTTTTAGGAATGATAGTTATTTCTCCTCCATTGCCAACAACCTTATCGGCATTAGTAACTGAAAAACTAGGATTATAACTTGTGCCTAATAATGGCACTTGTACATTAAGCGCATTACCACAATTTTTCCAAAGTGCTGATAATGCACTCGAAGAAATCATAATACTAGGTTTTATTACTGTGTAGTTTATTACATCTTCGTACGGTTTCCCGTCTAAGTCAATTTTTACCTTATACGTTTTTTCTCCTGAACCTGAAGCTGGAAACTCAATTTGTCCGTATTTAATTTGGTTGCCTGCAATATCTAAGTTAGAAAGCTTTAATTGCTTGCCGTCTTTATACATTACTGGGTTTAAAGCAGATGACGAAGCAGCAATAAACATTTCTGCTTTATACATAGCACCTGCGGCTACCACATTAGACTCTGCTCTAATTAATGGGAAAATTTTATCAAACGAAACTTCACCCGCTCCAACGCTATCGGCCAATATGGCTAAAGCAGCTCTCTCATAATTTAAGATTTCTGTTTCAAGGTAACTCATGGTTGCCATACCAGCAGCCGTAGGCGTGTTTTCGAAAAAGTACTGTGCAAAGTTTTTATCCTTTTGATTAGGGTCATTTGCAGCCACTTCAATATCTTTAGCATCTCTGCCTAGTGGAGGAAATTTTTCGTCAGATTCGCCTGTTTTTGTGACTAAAAAACTCGAATATTCATTCAACTTCTTTTTTAGCTCTTTACCCTTACCTTGAGGCCCCATCATCATAGTACCCACTTTATCATAATCTTTGGCACCAATTAAAGCACCAGTTTCATCATCATAGCCATCATCATCTCCTCCTCCAGTAATTTTGGCCATCTCCTTTTTAAGGTCATTCATGTGGCCAATTACTTTAGCCGTTTCTTCCCTTATTTCCTTCGCAATATTTAAGATGGCAACATCTGCTTCTAAATTATTCCTCTTGGCAACTTGGGTTTCAATACCAGCTACAGTTTGCCCATTTTTTGTGGCATAATCAGTGGCCATTCGTGTAAGCGATTGGTCGATAAAAATAAATTTATCCAGTACGGCATTACTTACCTGCAAGGCAAGTAGTGCAGTAAGCACCAGATACATCATCCCAATCATCTTATCTCTTGGGGTTTGTCTACCTCCGGACATATTATAGTTTGTTTAAGTTAATACGTTTCACAATACAGTTTTTTGATAATAAAGGCTTAATTGCTACCTTTCATAGCAGTTAACATACTACCATAAATACCGTTAAGGGAGGTTAAATTACCCGTAAGTTTTTGCATTTCTTGCGAAAACTTCTCTGTTCCTTTACCGGCCTTTTCCATGTTTTCCATAACACCTGCCATGTTACCATAGAATCTGCTCATCATTTTAACATGCGAATCTGTATCTTTTAATTCTAATTCATAATTAGCATTTAAAGCGCCAAGGTTTTTAGTAATTTTTTGAACCTCTTCAACATATTGTTTAGAGTCACTAGAAGCATCTGCCATGCTGCTCATTGCTTGTGCTGTTTTAGCATACGAGCTTGACATATCAACCAAGTTTTTAGAAGCCACTTTAACATTTTTAGAATACTCTTCGGTAGCAACAGCGGCATTACTTAAATTTGCCATGCCTTTGGCGTTTGTTGCTAAATTATTCATTCCTTTTCCAAGGCTTTCGATCAACTCAGGGCCAATTTTTGCACTCTCGAGCATATGATCAAGCTTTTGGGCTACATTATCTCCTTTACCTCCACTCGAAATACGTGGGCTATTAATAGGACCAGAGTAGTCTTCTGCTAATTCAGGATATACTTTAGCCCAGTCTGGATCTTTATGAGGTGGTTCAAACGCACTAAGAAAGAAAATTACGGCTTCAACCCCAAGACCAATACCAAGCATAGCACCTGCACCAGGATAGTGATTAATTTTAAATAATGCCCCTACAATTACTACTGCAGCACCAATACCATATACTTTTGGCATAATGGTTTTGTAGAGCAAGTCTTGAAATCCGCCTTTTTTTTGTTTACTCATTGTCTTGTTGTTTAAGTTCTTCTATGATGATTAAAGTTTGGTAGCTAATAACACTACCTTTTTACAAGGTATAAAACTATTTTATAAATTAAAACTCTGCTCCACTTGATCTTCCTAAATGTGTCATTGCACATCTAAATCCGATGTAAGCTCGCGTAGAATCTTTATATTCAAATGCACGGGTTCCTGTTTCGAGGTAAAAAGCTACATCTTTCCAAGATCCACCGCGTATTACCTTTCTAGGTTCGTTTACATTTTTGTATTCAGGGTTCAAATCCCATACTAATGGCACAGAGGCTGGGTTAAACGCATCTTGTGTCCATTCTGATACATTACCTGACATATCCACTAGGTTATAATCGTTTGCAAAATAAGATCCAATAGGAGATGTGTAGGCATAGCCATCATCGTAGTAATTACCCCTGCCTGGCTTAAAGTTTGCCAGCATACAGCCTTTGCTATTTCTTAAGTAAGGGTTACCCCAAGGGTATTTTGCCATATCTCTCCCTCCACGAGCAGCATACTCCCACTCGGCTTCGGAAGGCAACCTAAAATTAGGCATTGGCCACTCCCCCACAGAGCTTCTATAATCATTAAGGTATTCTGTTCTCCACTGGCAAAAAACCTTAGCGGCTTCCCAGCTTACTCCAACCACAGGATAATAATCGTAGGCAGGATGCCAAAAATAATACTCTTGCAATGGGTCTCCCATATGGTGCGTAAAGTCTTTAGTAAACACGGTAGTATCAGGATAATAGTTATCTCTGATAAACTGCTCACCCAAGGTACTTGCAGAGTCTTCGAGTACTGCAAATATGAATTGGCGAAATTCATTATTAGTAATTTCTGTCTCATCCATAAAAAAGGAACCAATGGTTACTTGCTTATTATGGTTAATTTGAGTGGCACCCACATCTTCATCGGCTTGCCCCATATGAAATGTACCTGCTGGTATGGGTGCCATACCAAAAGGGGTTGTCATTACCCAACCTTCTCGTTCGGCTACGCCAACTAATTCTCCCATGTCTCCTCCTTTTCCGCCACCGCCAAAAAGACCGCATCCAGAGATGCTAATTAGACCAACTAATAATAGACTCGAAAGTCTTGCTTGTTTTATATTAAATTTTATCATGCTCTAAGTTATAATTCACATTTAAAGTTACAAATGAAACTCAATTATTACCATTTGTTTTAATGGGAATTCAATTCATTCTGCTAAAAAAACAATTCTTATTGAAAATCGCACCATAAATTGTGGAATATTTATGAAAAACCAAAATAAAATAGGAATTAATGTCTAAACCTTGGGGTTCTCACAACTTTTCGTGAGCCAAAAGGATTTATTGGTAATGCATAACTCAAACGAATTTCATTTGATGTTGCTTGTTTTGCTTGTTGGTTGTGTACTATATAATCAAATCCATAACCTATATCTAGGGCATTCGATTTTAGTAAACTCATGCCTACTATAAGCGAAGCCGACTCTAAATATTTATAAGTTATGCCTCCCCAAAATTTATTATTATATTTTATCACCGCTCCTAAATTAATCAAATACTCATTAAAATCTGACTGAATAAGTAACGATGGAGTTACCTCTAAATTGTATGTGATATCATAATGATACCCCCCCATTATATAGATGGTTGGCTCTAAAGAGTTTCTTAATGCATCTGAAGCAAAGCTAAAACTTGGATTTAACAGGTGAGATACACTGATAGAACCATAGAGTTTTTTTGCTTGGTAAAAAACACCCGCACCCATATCAGGTCTAAGCTGTGTTTGTTTGCCTTCTAAAATAAGAGGATCTCCTCCGTCATTGGGTCTGTACCTGTCAAAATCAATTGATTGAGAGTAAAAGCCTGCATTAATGCCGAAGCTTAATTTAGCATCTTTAACTGCCACATGGTAGGCGTAAGAGCCTTGCAAAGCCAAATTATTTAAACCTCCCAGGTTGTCATTCATAATAAAAGCACCAAACCCACTATTTAACTTATATATAGGAGCATTCATAGTAAGCACTTGCGTAGTTGGAGCTCCACCAGCATCAAAGCTTCCTGTATAACCTGTCCATTTAGACCGAATTAATAAAGAAAGCCTTGTTATCCCTTCAACTCCTGCATACGCAGGATTATAGTACATTTTATTATCCATAAACTGGGTAAACTCCGGAGCTTGTTGAGCAGCTGAAAGTTGGCTCATTAATAAGCCTGCGAGTAAAAGAAGAAATGATTTATTTCTCATACAATAATTTATTGAGGCATAAATATAATATCAAAAATAGAATATTCTATACCCTTTGGTTAAATCTACGTTTAAAAACGGAAGAGTTAAGCGTATAGTTTTATAAATTATTCGCTTTTTTAATATAGACCTCTAAGGCTCCCGTCATTGAAGGGGCATTAGGCAAAGGTGCTTCAATATCGAGATGAAGGCCTTGGTCTTTAACGGCTTTGGCCGTAGTAGGTCCAAAAGCAGCTAATCTAGTGTTATTTTGTTTAAAATCAGGAAAGTTAACCATTAACGAGTTTATTCCTGAAGGGCTAAAAAAAGCAATTACATCATATTTTATTTCGGCTAAATCGGACAGGTTGCTCGCAACCGTTTTATAAAGTACCACTTCTGCGTACTCGTACTCATTTTCCTTTAAAAAATTAGGGATGTCGTCTTTTCTAATATTAGAACAAGGAAATAAATATTTTTCGGTGGGGTGTTTTTTAAATACCTCTATCAAGTCAGTAGCTGTACGCACCCCTGTAAATATTTTTCGCTTTCGAATGGTAATGTACTTTTGTAAATAATGTGCGGTTTGATCTGAGATACAAAAGTATTTCATGTCGGTTGGCACATCAACTTTTACCTCCTTGCACATGTTAAAATAGTGATCAACCGCATTTCTGCTTGTAAAAATTACAGCGGTGTAATCCAAAAAAGCAACTTTTTGGTTTCTAAACTCTTTAACATCAACCGCCTCAATTTGGATAAATGGTCTAAAATCGACTTTTATTCCGTACTTTTCAGCTAATTTATAATATGGCGATCTGTCATCTTGGGGCTTTGGTTGAGATACCAAAATGCTCTTTACAGGCTTAACCCTCTCCTTTAAATCTTTTGTCATTTAAAAAACCTTCTATAATTACCCAACTACTAGCTTATATGCAAAAACAAATAAGAAAATTTCTGTGCCGCAAAGGTATAAAAATATTTGTACAAATGGATGACGAATTATAAAAGAGAGACGAATACCAATTAAAACGATGATTGCAAACAGCGCACCAAATACTATGAATAAGAATAAATCTATATTTAGATGCAATACGGAGAAGTAATCAAACGTGCTAATGGCTTGCAAGGCCAACAATAGATAGAATGTTAACCTAAGGTGCGAAGCAAAATGAATATTGCTAATATTTGACATATCAAATATACTGGCAAAACCTATTATGAGTACATAACGGATGATAAATAGAATTAGAAAACCTACAGCGAATATAAGTAGGTGTATAATATGAAACAGCATGCTATTATGATCCACCCAGTTTAGCTCAAGAAAATGGATGTTTAACTTGGTAAGCAAAAAGTAGAGAATAAAAGCAGCACTTGTGCTCATCCAAGAAATTATTTGGATGCTCGGGTTCGTAAAAAACCTTCCTTTATATATTATTTCATCGAGCGTAGTAAAGCTAAATACACGTAAAGTATTTGTGTATTGCGAAAACATATCGTGAGATACCATTTTAATAATAACTAGCCCTGCCAAGAGTAAAATAGAGATTATTATAAAAAATGAGGTGAATAATTTATTTTTTACATGTGCTTCCTCTAAATTAATTTTTGTTGGGATGTAATTTTTTTCTACAATTAAGGTAGTTAGGCCTGCCTTAATATCGTTTCCATAAATAGTTAATAGTGGAGCTGAATTATTTAGTTCTTCCACTAGGCTATCAACGCTATAATAATGGGTGCCACTCGGTATTTCTGTAAGAAGCACATTTTTATGAAACAAATGAGCTTTTTTTGTAGTTTCAACAAAAAGCCAATAGCTGCCAAATTGGTTGACCTCTAGTTTAAAACTAACCGAATTGCCCGATGTTTGGGTAACAACTGGCAAAAAACTTTCTGCCTCCTCATCGTACTGAACCCAATTTTGCCTTAAATCGTAAATTACCCCATTCGCTTGTTGCGCCACTCCTAAAAAAGAGGAACAAGCAAACATAGATAGTAAAAAAAAATGCTTAAAACCGCGCCACATAGCCTATATGAATTTTAGATTCTGCCAATGATAACGATTGGTTAGATGATTTACCTACTGCATATACTAATTGAATAACTCCTGAGGGTGTATCAAGCAAAAGCCCTGCTCCAATGCCTATATAATTATTGGTTAGGTTTACCACTTGGTTATTGGTAAGGGCAAAATCGGCAAACGCAAACAAACGAGAGTTTTCACTTAGCAAAAGTCGTGATTCCACCTGCAACATCATATAAGACGAAGCATAAATCTCCAATTCGTTAAAACCTCGTACCGAATTTACTCCTCCTAAACGATACAAATCGTTGGTGAACAGCTCCCCATTCGAAGCCAAAGTTCCTGCGTCTATTTTTGAGTACGCCACTACTAATTTTGAAAGATGTACTGCTATTTCTGCGGCTACTGATACGGTGCCTTGCAAGGCTTGCAGCTCTAAGCTATCGTACACTTCGGCTGGCACAAACGAAGTATTTACTATTTTTTTTGATCCTACATTAAAACTCGCTAAAGTGCGCCAACCCTTGCGAGGGTTAACCTTATGGTCAAATTGCTGCTTGGTAAAACGTACTCCATAATATTGCGTATTAAAATCTATTAGTTGCAAATCGTTAATGCCCACTGCATTGGTTGGCGAAAGTAAACGAGATGAAATAAAGCTGGTAACAAAGTGAACTCCATAATTGGCTTGCAAAAAACCAATAGTCAAATAGAAGTTTCTATTTATAAAGGCCGTGTCTTGCTTAAATAAATCTAGTTCGCCACTAATATCTATGGGTGATTGAAATAAATTAGTATGGTTGTATTTAGCTTTTAACGATTGTGATTGAGTACCAAACTGCCTCCAATTAAAAATGAGTCTTTTGCCAGATTTAAACAAATTATCTAAATCTAAATTTACATACCCAGTAACCAATAATTTATTGTTAAGCTGATTGGGAGCCAAACCTACTAGCCCATCTACTTGGTTCGATTTTACCTGAATTAATTTGAGTTTTACTTTACAGCTTTTGTGCTCAAACTTAATGCTTGGTGAACCCTCTAATTTGGCATAAGGCAATTGCTCAATTTTTTTGCTAATGTCTCTTATTTTTCTACTATCAAAAAGGCCGCCTTCTTTTATATTTAAATAGGCCGCCAAGTACTTAGTTTTAATAAATGTAGTGCTATCAAGCTCTAATTTGGCATATTTGATTTGTGGGCCAGAGATGTAATTAACCTTTGCAAATAATTGATTTTTATCAATAATAACTGAATCTAGTTTTGCTTGCGCAAACGGATAGCCTGAATAATCAGACTCTTCGATAATTTTAACGAGCAGTTTGCCAATCTCTTTTGCATTTATTACCGTTTGGCTAAACTGCCTCCTGCTGTAGCCCGCCTTACTTAAAAGGCTTTCTGGCACATCTTGCACATCAAAAACGCCCCATTCGTATATTTCGTTGGTAAAAATTTTAACTTTAAATAACGAATCGTATGTAAGTTGCTCTATGCGAGCAAGCAAATAGCCCTTTTTTAATAACTTATTTTGCTCAATTTTAACAAGGTTATTAAATTTTAGCGAATCAGCATACCCTTCTAATTTTTTGATAAGGATATTATGAGCATCTATCACCTCAATACTATAGGGTGTTTTTTGCGCATAACTGGCAACAAATAGTAAGCTCGCAAAAAATGTAATTATTAGATGTCTCAATCAAACTGTATTTTTGTTCAAAAATAATCTATTTGGCTGGTATCTACATCCATATTCCTTTTTGCAGAAAAGCATGTCATTATTGCGATTTTCACTTTAGCACTACGCTCAATCTTGTAGATGAAGTTGTGGAGGCCATTATAGTGGAGGCCGAGCGTATGAAATCGTATGCAGACTGGCCCATTGAAACTATCTATTTTGGAGGAGGAACACCTTCTTTATTATCTAACGTACAACTGCAAAAAATTATTGAGGTATTATATCAACACTACCACATTAAAAAACATGTTGAATTTACCATTGAAGCTAATCCAGACGATTTAACAGAAGATAAAATATCATTTTATGCCAACGTTGGCATAAACAGAATGAGCATTGGCACTCAATCTTTTTCAGATAAAATATTAACCTATTTAAATAGAAGCCATTCGGCAGCGCAAACCACTAAAGCCGTTGAGCTATGCCACCAATACGGCATTACCAACTTAAGCTTAGACTTGATTTACGGCATACCTGGGCAAAGTGCTAATGATTGGCAGCAAGAGTTAGCCCAAATAATTGCATTAACCCCAACCCATATATCGTGCTATGCCTTAACTATTGAACCCAATACCGTATTTGGCAACTGGAGCAGAAAAGGAAAATTGGTAAAGGTAAAAGACGAGGTAGTTGAATCTAATTACCTACGTATGGTAGATTTTTTTAAACAAAATGGCTATGAGCATTACGAAGTATCAAACTTTGCTAAACCGGGGTTTATAAGCAAACATAACTCTGCTTACTGGCAACAAACGTCTTACCTTGGCTTGGGCCCTGGAGCTCATTCTTTTAACGGGCTCTCCAGGCATTTTAATGTTACAAGCAACCCAAAATACATAAAAAAAATAAAGGAGCATGAAAATACATTTGCAACTGAGGAGCTGACCAAAAATGAATTAGTTACCGAATATATTTTAACAAGGGTAAGAACTTATTGGGGATTAGATTTTAGTGAAATGAGCAAGCTTTTTAATTTTAAACTTACCGAGCATCAACTCAGTTTTATTTATAATTTAGTGGCTAATAATTTAGCTAGCTTCGATAATAATAAGCTTTTTTTAAATTCAAGAGGTTTTTTTATTTCAGATACAATTGTAATTGAACTAATTCCACAGGTATGAAGGCAATAATTAATGTAGGAAAGAATACAAACATTGAGGTAGATTTAAATAAGCCTATCGTTATTTCGATACCTATAAAAGAAGGGGATAATAACCCGAATTGTTATTGGGCCGAACCTGTAAAATTTGAGACAATTAAAGCCGATGGGTTTATTGGAAGTGTGGCAGAAGGAGGTGCTGTTAATTATCAGAAATTACAGATTACCCCCCACGGAAATGGAACTCATATTGAGGGTTATGGGCATATAACCAATTCCAAAGCAACCATCAACAACCAGTTAAGTTCTTACCATTTTTACTGCAAGCTTATTAGTTTATCACCCAAAAAAATGCCTAATGGCGATTTAATTATTGGACTAACTACAGATTTAGAACAACAAAATTTTGACTTAGTAAAAGCGGTTATTATAAGAACTTTGCCAAATACCAAGGAAAAATTAACTCATAAATATTCGGGCACTAATCCTCCTTTTTTAGACCCAAAACTTGTTAATTTTTTAGTAGCAAAAGGGATTGACCATTTACTTATCGACTTGCCTTCAGTAGATAAAGAAGTAGATAAAGGCGTTCTCTTAAGCCATAGAACTTTTTGGAGCTTACCCCAAAACCCAAGAAAAAATGCCACCATAACCGAGCTAATTTATGTTTCGAGTGATGTGCCCGATGGCAATTACCTACTAAACCTTCAAACAATTAATTTAGAAATGGATGCCGCTCCTTGCAATCCTACGCTTTATAAAATTGAAAAGAATACCCCCCATGGCTAAATTTTTAAGGTTACTTTCATAATCTTTTCTATATTTACATTTAATGGGCAACGCTGATACATCCGAAGATTTAAAATGCTATATGCTATTAGTAGCTATCATTTTTCATTACCATGGGCTAGATGAGGAAGAAAAAGTTATTTTAGATAAAAAAGCATCTGAAAAGAATGCTTTTGAAGAACTTAATTGGGCGTATGATTTTATAGCAGAAGACTATATGACCTCTTTTGAAAGGGCAAAAATCTACCTAAAAAAAGCGAAAAACTCACTTGACAAATCTAAGAGGCTTAGGTATATTAACGATACTTGGGTGAGCAATGGCGAAAAGGGCTACATTACCGAAATGGAAGCAACTGCCATGTTAAAATTGGCCAAAGATTGGGATGTGGACAAAGAACTTATTAGCATGGTTCAACAACTCGCTTAGGGATTATTCACCACATTTATATTGCAATGTTCCCAACTTCCTACCTATCCACTTGTTAGGCATAGTTTTCAATAAATTTTCCAGCTCAAATTTTGGCACTCAACGTAGCCCATTAAAATTTCCATAACAAAGATTTATGATGAATTAATCAGGCTAAGTATAAGAAGTTGTTATTCTCTTTCTTAGCCTGCATTATTCATGAACAATGCAGGCTAGATGAAAAGAAACAAAAATCAAGCATTTCTCAAAAGTTCTACAAACTCATTCGTTCTTTAAACTTTGCTGCTTGCCTTCGCGATACTTCTAGTTTATCGCCTCCTTTTAGTTTTACCATTAAGCCTCCGTTAAACCACGTTTCAATATCTTCTACCCAGCTCAGGTTAATGATATGCTTTCTGCTTGCTCTAAAAAAATCTCGGTCGCTTAATTTCTCATCCAACGCATTTAACGATTTATGAATCATCGGTTTTACGTTATCAAAAAACACTTTAATATAGTTTCCGTCTGACTCAAAGTAGCGCACATTCTCAAGCTTAACAAACCAGCATTTATCTCCATCTTTAACAAATACTTGGTCTTGTAAACCAAGCAATTTAGTTTCGGCAGCTTGAGGCTTAGGTTCAATATTTGCCAATTTATCAATACTTTCTTTTAGCCTGTTTGGCTCGATGGGTTTAAGCAAATAGTCGAGCGCATTTACTTCAAACGCCTTTAAAGCGTACTCATCGTAAGCGGTTGTAAAAATAACTTGAGGAACAGTATCAAGCATTTCTAGCAACTCAAACCCTGTTTTATCAGGCATTTGAATATCTAAAAAAAGAATATCCGGGTTATGCTTTTCGATAAGTTCAATAGCTTCGTCAGCATTGGCTGCTTCTCCTACTACGTTCATCGTGGCAAATTCGTCTAATAATTTAATAAGCTCTTTTCTGGCTAATCGTTCATCATCTATTACTAATGCTTTCATTGGGTTGAGTTTTTTATTTTTTTTTGAGTTTTTAATAGTCAATAGGTATTCGCACTAAAGTTAGCACCATATTTTTACTTTCGTTGCTAATGTTAAATTCTGCTTGGCCTTTAAATATGATTTCTAAACGCTGAATTGTATTTTTTATCCCGTAACCGCTGTCTGTAGTAGCATTTTTATGCAGAACTCCTGTATTTCTAATTTCTACTACCAAATATTTCTTTTTCACAAAAGCATCTACAGTTAAATCTCCGCCTTTTTTTAGTTTTGATATACCATGCTTAATTCCGTTTTCAACCAATGTTTGAAACATTAAAGGAGGCACCAAAACAGTATTGGCTCTTGGTGTTACATCAATTTTAAAATTTAAACGTTCTTCAAACCGAATAGTTTCCATAGCTAAGTAATCTTTTACGGTCTCCATTTCTTCCTTTAAAGAAATCAACTCAGTTCTATCAGCCGATAGAGATGATCGTAAAATGTTGGAAAGGTGGTTTATGGCTTTTTTTGACTTTGCTGGGTCTTCATCTACCAAGGCACGAATGCTATTAAGCGCATTAAAAATAAAATGCGGATTTAATTGAGATTTCAACCTGTTAAGCTCCATCCGTTTCATGGCCACTTCATATTTTAAGGAGAGGTTATAACGCTCAAAATAGTGAAAGGCATAATAGAGAGATGCCCAAATAAAAAGAGCAAAAAAGTTGCCAATAATATTGCCCACAATATTAGTTGTAGTAAGCAAATTAGGGCTGTAAATATCTAATAGGTAGGAGACAAAAACACGTATAAAGTAAATAGGAACAGCCATTATAAAAATAGCCGCTAACATACGGGGCAGTAACTTTAACACGGGTAAATGAAACCACTTCCATTTCGTGTTTAAGCTTCTATAAAAATGAGTGAAAGCAAAGAAAAAAGCAGATTCCACCATAATTGGAACTGCCATTAGTGGCTTAAATTTTGAAGAAACCACATAAGCCCCCAAAATCATTACAGTGGCATAAAGTGTCCAGCCAAATATCTGTATTAACCAGTATGCTCTTTTCTTATTCATTCGTTGCTACCAAAGTAAGTACAGAAACGGTAATTTGAATAATTTTCTTACAAAATCAATTAATAGAGCTGTCCTTAAGTAAAACGGCCATAAACATTATGCCTGCGAGTATCACCAACCCCCAAGATAGGCGATTCCAAAATATTAAATTTTCTGTAATTACTTTGGTCTTTATGAGATTAATTAGTGCAAATCCTGCTCCTACCGATAAATACATTACTGCATCCAAATAGCTACCACTATATAAACTAAACCCCGATAGTAATAAAAAGGCTATTGGGATGAGTATGCTACTTATGTTTTTCATTCGTTTAATTGATTACAATTCCGTTTTTAAAAATTTTGCTGTATAACTGTCCTTGTTCTTAATTATTTCTTCGGGGTTGCCTGCAACCACCAAATTTCCTCCTTTATCTCCTCCTTCAGGGCCTAAATCAATGATGTAATCTGCCACCTTAATTACGTCCAAATTATGTTCAATAATTAGCACTGTGTTGCCTTTATCGGCTAATTTATTAAGCACATCTAATAAATGCTGGATGTCCTGAAAATGTAGCCCCGTGGTAGGTTCATCTAAAATATAAAAAGTTTTGCCTGTATCTCGTTTGCTCAGTTCAGTAGCCAGTTTAACACGTTGTGCTTCTCCTCCCGATAAGGTGGTGGCGTGTTGGCCTAAAGTAATATATCCCAAGCCCACTTGGTTCAGTGTTTCAATTTTTCGTAATATTTTAGGTTGATGTTCAAAGAATTCTACCGCTTCTTCCACGGTCATATCTAAAATATCAGAAATAGATTTACTTTTAAATCGAACCTCCAAGGTTTCGCGATTATACCGCTTGCCTTTACAAGTTTCGCAATGCACGTGTACATCGGGTAAAAAATCCATTTCAATTAAACGCATACCTGCTCCTTGGCAAGTTTCGCAACGGCCACTTTTTACATTAAAAGAGAACCGACCCGGTTTGTAGCCTCTGATTTTTGCCTCAGGCAAGCTCGAAAACAGGGTTCTAATATCAGCAAAAACACTGGTGTAGGTAGCAGGGTTAGAACGAGGCGTTCGCCCTATTGGCGACTGACTTACCTCAATCACTTTATCGATATGCTCAAGGCCACTTATTGATTTAAACTCCATAGCCACACGCTTAGAACGGTAAAAATGGGTGCTCAATAATGGATATAAGGTATCGTGAATTAACGTAGATTTACCTGAACCGGACACCCCTGTAACACATATCATTTGCCCTAAAGGAAATTTAACTGATATGTTTTTAAGGTTATTCCCTTTGGCTCCTTTTAATACCAAAATTTCTCCTGAGCCATCTCGCCTCTTTTTAGGCACTTCTATTCGTACTTTATTAGCTAAATATTTAGCTGTAAGCGTTCCGTTTTTTAAAAACTCGTTTGGAGTACCCGCGCCCACAATTATACCACCGTGCCGCCCTGCTCCTGGTCCAATATCAATCACATAATCCGATTCGAGCATCATTTCTTTATCGTGCTCTACCACTAACACGGTGTTGCCAATGTCTCGTAAATCTTTGAGGGCTTTAATGAGTTTAACATTATCGCGCTGATGCAAGCCAATGCTGGGCTCATCTAAAATATACATTACCCCCACGAGCTGTGTGCCAATTTGTGTGGCCAATCGTATCCGTTGGGCTTCACCCCCCGAAAGAGTGCGGAGCGACCTGTTAAGGCTCAAATAATCGAGGCCTACGTTTTCTAAAAAGCCTAGTCGCTTGCGTATTTCTTTTAAAATTTCGGCAGCAATTCTATTTTGCTTATCGTTGAGCCGTGATTCTACATCGGTAAACCAAACTTTGAGCTTGCCAATATCTAACCGAGCTAATTCGGCAATGTTGGTGTTATCAATTTTAAAATGAAGTGATTCTTTTTTAAGCCTTGCCCCTTGGCAATCGGAACATTCTTTACTAATAGTAAAATCTTTAATCCACTTTTGAATATTTTCAGAACCGCCCTCTTTTTGCTTTTGCATAAAGATGATAATGCCCTCAAATTTCGTGTTCCAATCAGTGCCGGGGTATTTCTTTGACTGTACTGCCACAGGCTCATTATCACCATGTAATAATACATTCACTGCTTCCTCACTTAATTTATTAATAGGTGTAGTGATGTTAAATTTATACCGTTTAAGGATGGCTTCAATTTTTTTAAAAATCCAGATATCGCGGTAATCGCCTAAGGGTGCAATGCCTCCACGGCTTATGCTCAGCGTATCATCAGGAATAATGGTGTCTTTGGTGATTTTATCTACCGTACCTAACCCGTGGCAGGTGGGGCAAGCCCCATAGGGTGAGTTAAACGAGAATGAATTAGGGGCAGGTTCATCGTAAGACAACCCCGTTTCAGGGTCCATTAAATGTTTAGAAAAATGATGGATTTCATTGGCCTCATCCAACACCATCATTAATCCATTGCCTTCTTTTAAGGCTGTTTGCACCGAACGACCAATGCGGAGTTGATCTTTTTTATTCACCACAATTCTGTCAACTACAACCTCCACATCGTGGGTTTTGTAGCGGTCGAGTTGCATTTTAGGTACTAGCTCCAATAACTCTCCATCAACCCGCACTCTCGTGTAACCACTTTTACGAATTTGCACAAAAAGCTCTCGATAATGCCCTTTTCTCCCTTTTACAACAGGTGCTAGCAACATTAATTTTTGCCCATCAAAATAGCTCATCAGGTGTTGCTCAATTTGTTCTTCGGTTTGTTTCACCATTTTTTTACCCGTAAGGTACGAGTAGGCTTCGCCTGCACGAGCAAATAATAACCGCAAAAAATCATACACCTCCGTAACCGTACCTACGGTTGACCTTGGGTTGCGAGAAGTGGTTTTTTGCTCAATAGAAATCACAGGACTCAAGCCATTCACTTTGTCCACATCGGGGCGTTCCATATTGCCAATAAAGGCACGGGCATAGGCCGAAAAGCTTTCCATATACCTGCGTTGGCCTTCGGCATAAATGGTATCAAATGCTAAGGATGACTTGCCACTACCGCTAATCCCTGTAATAACCACCAACTTATTTCGAGGAAAGCTTACATCAATGTTTTTGAGGTTATGCTCACGAGCACCAAGTACTTCAACCTCTTCGAACCCTGTGATATCTTGTGTATTTTTTTTGATGGCGGTAGATTTTAAGGGTGCAAAAATACAAATGTTAAGGGTTAATGTACCATGGAATTAGAAAGGTTGTTGGAGACACCTCTATTCATACAACATTACAAGCAACCTCGGTAGAGGTTGGAGATTACCATGTTTTACACACAGTAATGACGTGGTAATGTAAGAATTAAGGCAAAAGCACGTATATTTACATAAAGCACGTGCAAATATTTTATTCCAATGAAAACAAAACTCACTTTAACCGTAAAAAAGAGCATTATTGATTCGGCCAAAAGGTTAGCTAAACGAAAGAAGGTTTCGGTATCGAGGTTATTTGAAGAGATGTTTGAGAACGATGAAATTAACCCGATAAAAACACCTGAGCAATTAGCTGCGAAAAAATTACTGGAACGAGTGGGTGAAGAATATCCCATTATAGATCAAGACGACAAAGAACTTATACGACAATATGTTGCCAAAAAATATTCCTAGTGTTTTTATAGATGCTGATGTTTTCTTCGATATCATTTCAGGTCGCAGACCTTTTTTTGAGGATTCGGTTAAGGTATTAGAATTGCTTTATAAGGGCAATATTGCTATTACAACTTCTGAGAGTTGCTTGGCAAATTTAATTTATTTAGCAATTGACACCAATAAAATACCAAATGCCAGTTCTAAAATAAGTAGTTTAATAGCCTCCTGCACTATACTTTGTTGTGGCAAAAAAGGCATTTTAGAGGCCTTAGCCTCAGCTTTTAAAGATAAAGAAGATGCAGTACAATATTACACGGCACTTTATAATGACATCGATTATTTTGTAACCCGAAACGTAAAGGATTATAAATTGGCAGTAAAATCATTGCCTGTTATTACCCCCACAGAATTGGTGGAAATGTGTCTTACCCATTAAATTATTAGTACAAACAACCTCGTAAAGGTTGGAGATTACCGTGTTTTACACACAGTAATGACGTGGCAAGCTGGATTCGATTAATAAATTAGGAGAGCAGGCTTGCAATTATCATTTGTAATTCCTTCATATTGCCCGCAACTTCAGTTACCCCCAGATTTAGTAGTTTTTCGTTATGCCCTGGTAATATATGAGATGCTCCTGCAAAGCCAACCACTTGCAAGCCAGCAGCCAAAGCAGCCGTTGCTCCCGTAATGCTATCTTCTATTACCAATAATTCATTTTTTTTAACCCCTAACTCTTTCACTGCTAATAGATATACATCAGGAGCTGGCTTCGGGTTTTGTACTAACTCTGAAGAGAATATATGACCTGTAAAAAAATGATCTATCTTGGTTTGTTCTATTTCCTCTTTTACCTGCCAAATTTCGGAGTTTGAAACAATGGATTTTGGTAATTTAATAGAAGCCAACATTTGATTTGTGCCTTTAACAGCTTTTACTTTTTTAACAATTTCTAGCTCCAACGTGTGGATAAATTGAATTCGTTCATTGCCAATTATGGTCGGTGCATAAATATCTAAAATAGCAGAAAAAGTGGTTCCGGAATAATGCTGCATAAAATAATTAGCGGAAATTTCCGTACCCAATTGTTGTAAGGCTTTTACCATTACTTGGGCGGCAGTGTATTCGGTGTCAACCAGTACACCATCGCAATCGAAAAGGATGTGTTTTATCATTTAATTATTTTTTAAGTTGGCGAAAATACCAACTAAGCATAACAAAAGAAAATCCTTGATACAGGCAGTGAAGACACAGCCCATGGTGGAGGAGTTTATAAAGTCAATGTTTTCAGAAATAACAAATGACAATAT
>JALSJD010000130.1 GCA_026989535.1 Cyclobacteriaceae bacterium | reverse complement strand
AACCACCTCCGGTGCCAACATCCAGCACCGTTGCTCCATCCTCAAACTCTTTTACTTTAGCAATACCTAACGAGTGTAATACATGCCTTACGTATAATTCATCAATGTCTTTTCTGGAAATTACATTGATTTGGGCGTTCCAAATACTGTACAAATCATAAAGAGCTTTAAATTGCGCTTGTTGCTTTTGCGTAAGGTTCGGAAAGTATTTTGAAATGATTAGAAATGAGGTTGCTGCCATAAGGTTTAGTTAATTTAACTTAATCTACAAACAAATCCATAAATTCAAATTTATCGCCATTAAATAACCCAAGGTCGCTTAGTTTAATAGATGGAATAACGAGTAGTGCCATAAACGATAAGGTCATAAATGGTGCTTTAAGTGTAGCGCCCATTTTTTTAGATAATTGATCGATAGCCGTATAATCTTTGGCTACTTCGTACCCATCTTTATCCGACATTAACCCTGCTACGGGTAATGGTAAAATAATTTCTTCAGTATTCGATACAGCCGAAAGCCCTCCTTTTGCCTCAATTACTAAATTAACGGCCTTGGCAATCGACTCATCATCAACACCAACCACGGTAATATTATGCGAATCGTGCCCTACGGAGGAAGCGATGGCTCCTTCTTTCAAGCCAAAATTTTTGATAAATGCCACGGCTGGCTTGGCATTTGAATACCGATTTATCACCGCCATCTTAAGCACATCAGTATCTGTGTTAGCAATGGCCAACCCGTTTTCTGTTGTGGTTGGCCATTTAGTTTTTTTGGTGATTAACTGGCCATCAAATGCCTCAATTACATTAATGCTGTCCCCCTTGGGGTTAAGCTCAAAATCACTTGCAGATTTTAGTTCTGTATCAAATTGGTTAATAATTTCAGTAGGTTGCCTCCTAATTAGCGTTTTGCCATTTTCTGCTACCAATTTACCATTAATATAAGTGGCAGAGGAGATAAAATCTTCTAAATTATTAACCACAATAAAGTCAGCATCGTCCCCTTCGTTTAAAAGCCCAACTTCTAATTTGTAATGCTCAACCGGATTAATACAGGCGGCTTGCAGCACTTTAAATACATCAATGCCTTTGCTTACGGCCCGAGCCGCTAATTCATTAATATGTCCTATTTCTAAATTATCGGGGTGTTTGTCGTCAGAGCAAAACATCATTAAGTGGGGCCAATCATTTAATAAGTCAATAAGTGCGTCAAAATTACGTGCGGCACTGCCTTCTCTAATTTGCACTTTCATACCAAGCGTCAATTTGCCTAGTGCTTCTTCAGCAGTAAAACACTCGTGGTCGGTACTCATGCCTGCTTTTACATATTGCTCGGCTTGCTCACCCATTAAACCCGGGGCGTGACCATCAATAGGTTTGCCATATTTTTGGGCAGCTTTAATTTTGGCATGCACTACTTTATCGGAGAATAATACCCCCGGCCAATTCATCATTTCGGCCAAATACTTTACACGGCTATCCGAAAGCAGCGCATCAACCTCACTCGTATCAATTTCGGCACCTGCCGTTTCAAAGGTAGTAGCTGGCACACAACTAGGCGCACCAAAATTAAATTTAAAAGGCACTTTTTCCCCATTCTCAATCATATACATTACGCCTGTGCTGCCTAGCACATTACCAATTTCGTGAGGGTCGGATACGGTGGCAACTGTACCGTGAACTACCGCCATTCGGGCAAATTCTGTAGGCACTAGCAAAGAACTTTCGATATGTATATGCGCATCTACAAAGCCAGGCATAATAAAATGAGCAGGCGCAGCGTCTAATTTTACTATCTTCTGTATCTTGCCATTTTCAACGGTTATTTCTCCCGGAAATATTCTTTTCTTTTTAATATCAACTATTTGTCCTTGAACCTTCATTTGTAGATATGTTATGTCGTTATATTTGTAAACAGTGGGTGCAAAGTTCTATAAAATATCAATTTATGCGATGCTTTTGGCAGGATGTTTACTGTTTACTAATTGCTCCTCTACACGCAAGCCAAAAGCAGCTAAATACAAAAAGGTACAGCCGGGCAAACCAATTCCTTGCCCAACAAAAGACTGTGATTAATAAATGAGTGATATAATAATAGCAATAGACGGACATTCTGCCACAGGCAAAAGCTCCACAGCCAAAAAAGTAGCTAAACATTTGGGATATATCTACCTCGATTCTGGAGCTATGTACCGAGCAACTACGCTCTACTTTTTACGGAATAATGTTAATTTGGAAAACATAGCCCAGGTAAATAGCTTTTTAAATTCACTCGAAATAAACTTTAAAAAGGATGCCAACGGCTTGCCTCTCACATTTGTAAATGGTAAAAACGTGGAAAACGAGATACGAACCATGAACATTTCTAATTATGTAAGTGCTGTAAGTGCCATTAAGGAGGTGCGCATTGCTATGGTTGCACAGCAACGAAAACTGGGCGAGCATAAAGGCATTGTAATGGATGGGAGAGATATTGGTTCAGTGGTTTTTCCTGAGGCAGAGCTCAAAATATTTATGACAGCCTCCGCAGAAGTGAGGGCGCAAAGGAGGCAAAAAGAGTTGGCAGATAAAGGACAAGAAGTGGCATTCGATGAAGTTCTTAAAAATGTAATTGATAGAGACCGCCAAGATT
>JALSJD010000129.1 GCA_026989535.1 Cyclobacteriaceae bacterium | reverse complement strand
GCAATAAAAGTTCAAACTCTTCGGGTGTAAATAATTGGCTTTCGAATAAGCGTTGTTTACTTGCCATCCAATTAACATTGCCTCGAATGGTGTTAATTTCGCCATTATGGGCGATGTACCTAAAAGGTTGTGCCAACTTCCATTTAGGCACCGTATTGGTTGAAAAACGAGAGTGCACCAATGCCATAGCCGAAGTAAATCGCTCATCTCTTAAATCAGGATAATAGCCTCCCAACTGATTGGTACGGAGCATTCCTTTATACACCAATGTTTTATAAGATAGCGAAAGCCAATAAAATTCGTAGTTATTCCCCTCCACTTCTATGGCAGATTTACCGATAGAATGGGTGGTGAGTTTACGAAGCACATACAGCTTTCGTTCTAATTCTTCGCTGCTAAGCGATTTATCTTTAAGCTGCACAAATATTTGCTCAACAGGCAGCTCCGATTCCTTGGCTTGCTCTCCAATAACTTGGTTATTAACAGGCACTTTTCGATAACCGAGCAATTCAAAGCCTAGTTGCTCGAGGTGCAGTTCAATTCGGTCTTTGGTTGCTTGTACAAGGCCTGGGGCTGCATTAAAAAACATGGCACCTACGCCATACTTTCCAAATTCGGGCAAATTAATGCCAATTTTAGCACATTCTACTTTTAAAAATTCGTGGGGCATTTGCACCAGTATCCCGGCTCCATCACCAGATTCAGCATCGCAACCACAACCACCTCTATGCTCCATATTGGCTAACATTATAAGGCCATCTTCGACAATTTTATGACTTTTATTTCCTTTTATATGGGCTACAAAACCAATTCCGCACGAATCGTGTTCAAGTTGGGGGGTATATAGTGATTTGTTCTTCATTTTTATTATTTGCCGCTAGTTTCTCTTTACCGCAAAGGCGCAGAGATGCTAAGTTTTAATTATAATACAGGTCTATATATACGAAAAAACGATTAAGTTTTTATTATAAAATGCACATTTTGCGAACGTCATTGTGAATTCTTGTGCTATTTTTAAAATTTTAATAATGTAAATTAAGGATGAAGCAATCTGTTTAGCAAAATAAGAAACCCCTACATTATAAACAGATTGCTTCACCCAACCTTACCAAGGTTAAAAATTAAAACTTTATTTAATGGGTTCGCAATGACACTCATTTTATCAACATTCTAATGGCTCTTTTAATAAATTAACTGGTATAACTCATATTCTCCTTTGCGCCTTTACGGTGAATTTTGTTTTATATTAAATAATGGAACAACTCGGGTTTATTATTCAAGTGTTCATACTTAATATTTTTATTTTCCATTCGCTCAATTAAACTCACAAAATCTGAAGGTTTTGAAAGTTCGATGCCAATTATTGCCGGAGCTCTTTCTCGGCTATTTTTCTTTGAGTATTCAAAATGAGCTATGTCATCTGTTGGGCTAAGCACCTCTGCTAAAAACTCTCGTAATGCACCTGCCCTTTGCGGGAAGTTTATTAAAAAATAATGCTTTAAGCCTTCGTAAAGCATCGACCTTTCTTTAATCTCAGCCGTTCGGATAATATCATTATTACCGCCACTAACAATACAAACTACTCGTTTACCCTTAATCTCTTCTTTGAGCTTATTAAGTGCTGTTATTGCCAAAGCACCGGCAGGTTCTACAACGATGGCATCTTCGTTATAAAGTTGCAAAATATTAGTGCACACTTCTCCTTCTGGCACAGTAATAACCCTATCAATTTTTTGTTTGCATATTTCAAAGGTTTTATCTCCTACTCGCTGTACGGCTGCACCGTCAACAAATTTATCGATGCTTGGCAATGTAACTACTTCATTTGCATCTAATGATGCTTTCATCGAAGGGGCTCCTTGGGGTTCTACCCCTATAATTGTAGTAAAGGGCGAAATCTGCTTAAAATATGTACCAACGCCTGAAGCTAGTCCTCCTCCTCCAATGGGTACTATTAAATAATCAATGGTTTTTTGGCAATCTTCTAAAATTTCCAATCCTACTGTACCCTGCCCTTCCATCACTTTTAGGTCATCAAAAGGATGTATAATAGAGGCGTTATTTTTTTTTGAATAGGCTGCTGCTTCTTTGGCTGCTTGGTCAAATGTGTCTCCTATTAATATAATTTCAATATGCTCTTTCCCAAAGTTTTTTACTTGTTTAACCTTTTGCTTTGGGGTAGGGGTTGGCATAAAAATTACGCCTTTAATATTTAATAGCCTACAGGCATACGCCACGCCTTGGGCATGATTACCGGCACTTGCACATACAACACCGTTGGCAATTTCGCTTTTTTCTAAGGAAGCAATTTTATTATAGGCTCCTCTAATTTTATAGGAGCGCACCACTTGCAAATCTTCTCTTTTGAGTAAGATGTCAGCTTCGTATCGCTCGCTCAAATTTAGATTTTTGAGCAAGGGTGTTTTTTCAACTACTCCTTTTAGCTTTTTGGCTGCTGCTTGTATGTTTTTTAGTTCTATCAAGGTAGATAATCTTCGTTTTTTTAACCACAAAGAACACAGAGTTTTGCACAAAGTTCACAGAAAATTTCTTTGTGAACATTGTGCCTCTTAGTGTACTCTGTGGTTACTATTAATTTTCGGGTCTAAGCTTACGTTCTGCTGCTGCTTGTATGTTTTTTAGTTCTATCAAGGTAGATAATCTTTTTTTTTAACCACAAAGAACACAGAGTTTTGCACAAAGTTCACAGAAAATTTCTTTGTGTACTTTTGCCTCTCTTCGTGACCTCCGTGGTTACTATTAATTTTCGGGTCTAAGTTTACGTTCTGCTGCTGCTTGTATGTTTTTTAGCTCTATCAAGGTAGATAATCTTTTTTTTTAACCACAAAGAACACAGAGTTTTGCACAAAGTTCACAGAGAATTTCTTTGTGAACATTGTGCTTCTCTTCGTGACCTCCGTGGTTACTATTAATTTTCGGGTCTAAGCTTACGAACGGCTGCGCCTGCTTGCCACATTTCTGAATCAGCAATGGCTTTAAGCTCCACTTCCAGTTTTTCTCTGTAATCTGCTTGCGAGTTTGAATCGATTGATTTTTGCGCTTCAATACCATCTTTTACAGATTTGTATAATCTTTCAAACACAGGTTTTGTTGCTTCATAAAAAGGATCCATCCAATCTAGTGCGCCACGTTGTGCTGTGGTGGAGCAGTTGGCGTACATCCAATCCATTCCATTTTCAGCTACCAATGGATAAAGCGATTGCGTGGCTTCTTCTACTGTTTCGTTAAAGGCTTCGGATGGTGAGTGCCCATTTTCGCGCAGCACTTCGTATTGTGCTCTAAATAACCCTTGGATAGCCCCCATTAATGAACCTCTTTCGCCTGTTAAATCTGAGGTTACTTCTCTATCAAAAGTGGTTTCGAATAAATAACCAGAACCCACTCCAATTCCTAAAGAAACAACTTTGTCCTTGGCTTTTCCTGTGGCATCTTGGTAAATAGCAAAGCTTGAATTTAAGCCTCTGCCTTCTAAAAACATTCTTCGTAATGAAGTACCAGAACCTTTTGGAGCAACCAATACTACATCTACATCGGCAGGAGGCACAATGCCTGTTTTGTCTTTGTAAGTTATGCCAAATCCGTGTGAAAAGTATAATGTTTTACCCGGTGAAAGGTGTTTTTTTACGGTATCCCATAATTTTATTTGCGCGGCATCCGATAATAAATATTGAATTATAGTTCCTTTTTCACACGCTTCTTCAATCTCGAATAAAGTTTGCCCGGGAACCCAGCCATCTGCAACGGCCTTGTCCCAAGTTTTAGAGTTTTTCCGCTGGCCAATAATTACATTAAAACCATTGTCTTTTAAATTTAATGCCTGCCCAGGCCCTTGTACACCATACCCAATTACGGCTATGGTTTCATTTTTCATCGTTTCCAATGCTTTTTCTAAAGGAAATTCTTCACGTGTAACTACGTTTTCCTCTACTCCGCCAAAATTAATTTTTGCCATTTTTCTGTCTTAATAATTGTTTAAAGATTAAATTCCGTTTTGTTAAGCTTTTTCGTCACTGCAATCCGCCATTTGGCGGAGAAGCAGTCTGCATATTTGTTCCCAGGGGTTCAATTTAAGAGATTGTTTCATTCCTCGCAATGACGTATGAGCTTAACTGTATTACATTCTTGTTATAGATTGTTTAAATTTTCTGCTTCCAACTCTCGAAGGAAAGTATCTGTTTTTCGTTTAGATTTTGATATTGCTATCCGTCCGGAGCGCACGTATTCTAACACCCCAAAAGGTTTTAAATGCTCGAAGAGTTCTCTGATTTCTTTTCGATGACCCGTTTTTTCAACTATTATATGGTCTTCTTCAATTACCAGTATTCTGGCTCCATTATTTCGCACAATGGTTTCGATGGTATTGCCATTTAAAAATGCTTCGGTGGGCAATTTAAACATGGCCAACTCTTGGTAGTAAATACTTCCTTCTTCGTATAAAAAGGCTGCTAACACTTCAATAAGTTTGTTAATTTGCTTAACCACCAGCTCTGCCTTATGCCGAGTAGTTGAGACCACTATGGTATATCTGCTCACGCCCTCCACCTCTGTTTCAGATACATTTATAGATTCGATGTTAAGCTTACGTCTGGTAAAAATAATGGTAACACCATTGAGCAAGCCCGCTTTATTTTCGGTTAATGCCGATATTGTATAAAGTTTATTTTCTTCTTCCATTGCTTTACTATTCTAGTATTACCTCTGAAACTGATGCTCCTGGGGGTATCATTGGGAATACATTTTCTTCTTGTTCTACTTTAATTTCCAATACATAAGGGCCATTATGTTCCAGCATTGTTTCCAAGCCAGCTGTTAAGTCTTCACGTTTTTCGATGTGGGCAGATTCAATTCCATAGCCTTTGGCAATAGCTACAAAGTTTGGGTTGGTCATTTCTGTTGAGGCATATCTTTTTTCAAAGAAAAGCTGCTGCCACTGGCGTACCATTCCTAAGAAACTATTATTCAAAATCACCACTTTAACAGGCACTTTGTATTGTGCTAAGGCTCCTAATTCTTGGATGGTCATTTGAATGCCGCCATCACCTGCAACGGCAATTATTTGGCGTTTGGTATCGCCAACAGCAGCTCCAAATGCCGAAGGCAAGGCAAAACCCATGGTGCCTAAGCCACCTGAGGTAACAATTGAATTACACGTGTTAAACTTATAATACCGATTGCCAATCATTTGATGTTGACCCACATCAGTAACCAACACGGCTTCGCCTTTGGTTTGCTCAGAAATTAAATTAATTACTTCTGCCATTTTAATAGAGCCACTTGTAGGGTGCAGTTCCTGATTACCTACTTTCTCTGCTTCTATGGCCTCACAATCTCTAAATTCCTGTAGCCAGCTATCCCGGTTATTCTTCTTTTCTACCAAAGCGGTAATTGCCTGAAGTGCCTGTTTGGCATCGGCCAAAACAGCTACTTCTGCTTTTACATTTTTATCAATCTCCGATTGATCAATCTCAATATGAATTACTTTGGCCTGTTTGGCATATTTATCTAAATTACCAGTTACACGGTCATCAAAACGCATGCCTACGGCAATAAGCAGGTCAGCTTCGTTGGTTTTAAGATTGGGCCCGTAATTGCCGTGCATACCCAGCATACCTACATACAGTGGATGTGTAGGAGGAAATGCTGACAACCCTAAAAGTGTTGAGGCTACTGGTGTTTGGGTTTTTTCTGCAAAAGTTAAAAGTGCTTTGCCTGCTTTACTTAAAAGCACACCGTGACCACATAAAATTAATGGTTTTTTAGATTCGTTAATTAAAGTAGCCGCTTGCCCCACCGAAGTAATATCTAATTTAGGAACGGGTTTATAACTGCGTATCCCCTCACATTTTTTATATACAAAATCAAGCTCCCCAAACTGGGCATCTTTGGTAATATCGATTAATACAGGCCCTGGCCGGCCACTTGCAGCAATGTAAAATGCTTTTGCCAGCGCCTCGGGTATTTCTTCGGCTTTAGTTACCTGAAAATTCCATTTGGTTACAGGCATTGAAATGCCAATAATATCGATTTCTTGAAATCCACTAGTTCCTAACAGTTGCGAAGGCACTTGGCCTGTGATACACACCAACGGGGTAGAATCTACCTGTGCATCGGCAATACCTGTTATTAAATTGGTTGCCCCCGGCCCTGAGGTAGCAAT
>JALSJD010000128.1 GCA_026989535.1 Cyclobacteriaceae bacterium | reverse complement strand
TCTAATTTAATTCTCGTTTCTATTGATGAGATTCTTCGGTCGTTCCGCCCTACCATTGACAGAAGAAAGACTTTCAAAGAGGGGATGCCGGATCAGCCAGCTGGCTGACTGGCAAAGTGTATAAAAGTACGGTTCTCCGCATCCGTTGCGGAGTCTCCATTTTAAAGGTTATATTTTCTGTCATCTACCTCCGCTGATTTTTTTTAAATTCCACTCTCTGAATAACGTGTCATTTTGAAGTCGGAAGTACTTTAACTTCAAGCTTCTGACTTCTGGCTTCCAACTCTCTACGCATCCGTTACACATCCTTTTGATGCGGTGGATACTAGTTTTGCATATTTATATAAGCTTCCGCTTGTCTTTTTTAAGGGTTGAGGTTTCCATTTTGCTTTTCGAACTGCCAATTCTTCGTCCGAGATTCTTACTTCTATGGAGTTTGTTTCGGCATCAATACGAATAATATCACCCTCTTTTACTAAAGCAATTGCGCCTCCTACTTGAGCCTCAGGCGTGATATGGCCTACCACAAAACCGTGGGTGCCTCCCGAAAAACGACCATCGGTTATGAGGGCAACCTCTTTGCCTAAGCCTGCTCCCATAATAGAGGCCGTTGGTTTTAACATTTCAGGCATTCCGGGCCCTCCTTTGGGCCCTTCGTAGCGAATTACTACTACATCGCCTTTTTTTACTTCTCCTGCTCCTATTCCATCATTGGCATCGAACTCCGAATCATACACTTTGGCAGTGCCTTCAAACACAAGACCTTCTTTGCCGGTAATTTTTGCTACCGAGCCTTCGGTTGCCAAATTGCCAAACAAAATTTGCAAATGGCCAGAAGCTTTAATGGGATTTTCTACGGTGTGTATTACTGTTTGATCTGTTTTTAATGGTTCTACAAGTGCTAAGTTTTCTGCGATAGTAAACCCTGTTACTGTCAGGCAATCGCCATGCAACATATTATTTTCCAGCATATATTTCATTACCGCAGGCACACCTCCTACTTGGTGCAGGTCTTCCATCACAAATTGACCACTTGGCTTTAAATCTGCCAGAAATGGAGTTTTATTGCTTATGCGTTGAAAATCTGCCAAGGTTAAATCAACATTAACCGACTTTGCCATAGCAATCATGTGCAGTACGGCATTGGTAGAGCCTCCTAATACCATAATTAGGGAAAGTGCATTTTCAAACGCTTTTTTAGTAAGGATGTCTTTTGGCTTAATATCTTTTTCTAAAATATTTCGCATAGCAACGCCAATGTGATCGCACTCCGAATGCTTATCGGTGCTTACTGCTGGATTAGAGCTGCTGTAAGGCAAACTGAGACCCAAGGCCTCAATGGCTGATGACATAGTGTTGGCCGTGTACATACCACCACAAGCACCTGCACCCGGGCAGGCACTTTTTACCACGCCCTTAAAATCATTTTCAGAAATATTGCCAGCAATTTTTTCTCCCAAGGCTTCGAATGCAGATACTACATCGAGCTTTTTGCCTTTGTATTCGCCTGCTGCAATGGTGCCGCCATACACTAAAATAGCAGGGCGATTTAAACGTCCCATAGCGATCATGGCTCCGGGCATATTTTTATCGCAACCCACTACTGCCACCAGGCAATCGTAGTGTTGGGCATTCATTACAGTTTCTATGGAATCGGCAATAATGTCTCTTGATGGCAGAGAGTATCGCATACCGAAAGTACCCATTGACATGCCATCACTTACGCCTATGGTGTGAAAAATAAGTCCTTTTAAATCGCATTTATCAACCCCTTTTTTAATTTGAGAGGCCAACCCGTTTAGGTGCATATTGCAAGGGTTTCCTTCAAAGCCGGTGCTTACAATGCCTACCTGCGCCTTTTTAAAATCGGCCTCGGTTAAGCCAATGGCATGCAACATAGCCTGAGCCGCAGGTTGGGTTGGGTCTTGTGTAAGGTTTTTGCTGTATGTATTTAGTTCTTTCATTTGTTATCATACACGGATTCCTGCCTTCGCAGGAATGACGGTTAAATTTTAGTTGGTTTACACTATTGTCATTGAGTGGTAATCATCGTTGCGGATGCGGTGTTGGTAGATTTCTGCCAACTGCGACCCAATCGAATCTTCCCAAGCTAGTTTCATTTGTTCTCCTTCGATGGAGCGTACACTTACCACTTCGGTAGCTGTTCCTGTTAAAAATGCTGAATCGGCATTATGAATCATATCTATAGTAATAGCTTGCTCGTGTACTTTTACCCCCAGCTCTTTGGCGTACTCCATTACTACTTTTCGGGTTATGCCCGACATAATACTGGCTGAAGAAGAGGTGTATAGTTCACCGTCTCTTTCTAAGAAAAAATTAGCTCCAGGTGCTTGTGCAATGTTTCCTTGCACATCAAACATTAATGCTTCATCAAACCCTTTGGCTCTTGCCTCTTGCGAGGCCAAAACTCCATTGGTGTAATTCCCAATAAGCTTGGCTGTTATCGGTAGCGATTTTTTCTCGGGTCGATAAAAAGTTGAAAGTGTAAGGTTAAGTTCGCCACTTCCGAGCAGTTGCCCCCACTCCCAAGCGGCAATCATAACATGGGCCTTGCGAGCCGGTGTTAATCGCATATCCTCATTCATATACACCAATGGGCGCACATAGGCATTGCGTAGGTTGTTTTTCTGAAGCAGTTTTTGAGTAATATCAAATAACTCCTCTTCGGTATAAGGGATTTTGATACTAAGCACTTCCAGCGAGTGAAGAAGCCTTCTAAAATGACTGCCTGCCTTAAACAGGGAGATTCCGGAAGGAGTTTGGTAGGCACGAATGCCTTCAAAAGCACCTATACCGTAATGCAAAGTTTGGCTAAAAACAGAGGTTGTTGCCTCCTTCGCTTTTACCCAGTTGCCATCTAAAAAGATGACTGTTTTGTCGTTGTAATAATTACTCTGTATCATATTTTATTCAATAAAAAAGCCTTGCTCCTACTAGCTATTAGGAGCAAGGCTTTTGCCTATTTCTTAATAACTACCTACTTATCCGCTAATAATTATCAGCGGATACATAATATCAATGACTGCTATCATTACTACTTGGTTTACCATATTTTAACATAAAAAAAGCGCCATCCTCGGTGTGAGAATGGCGCTTAATTATTTTTTAAGACACTATCTCACCTCGCTATCATTAGAATGACAGTAATAATAACTAGTGAAATAATTTCTATATTTTTCATTGGTACTTTTCTTAGAAGCACCAAATGTATAAAAATTATTTCACTAACTATTACATCATCCCTTTTTTATGTTTTGAGAATATTTAATCCTCTAGACCACTACAGCCTCTTTTATTTTATTCACAATAAATTCTCCCACTTCGGTTGTTGAATGTATTTTTGATGGTTTTAAATCTTCGGTACAAACTCCTGCTGAAATAGATTTTTTTACAGCTTGTTCTATTAATTTACTCTCTTTTAACAACCCAAAACTATGGTTTAACAACATAGCAGCCGATAAAATAGCGGCCACCGGATTTGCCTTGCCTTGCCCTGCAACTTGTGGGTATGACCCGTGAATGGGTTCGTACAAACTAACGCCTGTACCAATAGAAGCCGAAGGCAACATGCCCAACGACCCAGAAAGCACAGAAGCTTCATCGGTTATAATATCGCCAAACATATTTTCGGTTACTACCACATCAAAATGTGTTGGGTTTTGGATTATTTTCATAGCAGCATTATCTACAAACATAAAATCCAAGGTTACATCTGGGTAATTAGATGCCATGGCTGTTACCTTTTCTCGCCATAAGCGAGAGGTAGCCAATACGTTGGCTTTATCCACCAACGTGAGTCGTTTGCTACGTTTTTGAGCTGCCTCAAACGCCAGTTTGGTTACCCGTTCAATTTCCTCTGCTTTGTATAAGCAGGTATCAAAAGCAGTGTTGCCATCTTCTGATCTTCCTCTGGGTTCTCCAAAATAAATACCACTAGTCAATTCTCTAAAAACCACAAAATCAACCCCTTTGATTATCTCATTTTTTAGCGGTGAAATATCGGCTAGCTGGTCATAAGTAGTTATTGGTCGAATGTTGGCAAACAAACCTAAGTTCTTGCGCATTTTAAGCAAGCCTTGCTCTGGTCGTACTTTGGCCGATGGGTCGTTATCGTACTTAGGGTTGCCAATGGCGCCAAATAAAATGGCATCTGCTTCTTTACAAACTTTTTCTGTTTCATCAGGAAAAGGATTGCCGGTTTCATCAATAGCAACTGCTCCAATTAAACCGTGTGTATAGTTAAATGAATGCCCAAATCGCTCGGCTATGGCATTGAGTACTTTAACGGCTTGGTCGGTTACTTCAGAGCCGATGCCATCGCCTGGTAGAACTGCTATGTTTTTTGTTATTCCCATTTATATATTGTTTTCTCCTTAGGGGAGATCCCGGAATAAATCCGGGAATATTTTTCTTTATACGTTATTCAATTCAAATTTTTCAATTTCTTTCTTATTACTAAGCAAGAAATCGATGTCATCTAATCCGTTTACTAGGCAATGCTTTTTATAGGCTGATATTTCAAATTTTTCTTGTTGTCCGGTTGCTAAAATTTTAATGGTTTGGTTTTCTAAATCAACTTCTAATTGGCTATTTGAATTAAAAATTGATTGTAAAAACTCTTCAGAAACCCGCACGGGCAGCAAGCCATTATTGAGGGCGTTGCCTTTAAAAATATCTGCAAAAAAGCTTGACACTACTACTTTAAAGCCATAATCGGTAAGCGCCCAAGCAGCGTGTTCGCGGCTAGACCCACAACCAAAATTTTTGCCGGCCACCAATATTTCTCCTTCGGTAATTTTGTTGAGAGCAAAATCATTATTCTTCTTCCCTTCTTTGGTAAATCGCCAATCTCTAAATAGGTTTTTGCCAAAACCCTCTCTGCTAGTCGATTTTAGAAAACGAGCAGGAATTATTTGGTCTGTATCTACATTTTGCAATGGCAAAGGCACAATGGGCGATATGAGTTTCGTAAATTTTTCCATAACCCTTAATTCAAATATTCGCTTGCATCTGTTACAAATCCTTTTAGTGCAGTAGCTGCTGCCGTTTCCGGGCTTGCTAGCATCGTTCTTGATCCGGGGCCTTGCCGCCCTTCAAAATTTCGGTTAGAGGTAGAAACGCAGTATTTCCCTTCGGGTACTTTATCTTCGTTCATGGCCAAGCAAGCCGAACAGCCGGGTTGACGAAGTTCAAAACCAGCTTCTATTAATATCTTATCCAACCCTTCTTTAATGGCTTGTGCTTCTATTCTTTTAGAACCGGGTACAATCCACGCAGTAATATTAGCTGCTTTTTTGCGGCCTTTTACAATATTGGACACAGCTCGCAAATCCTCTATCCTTGAATTGGTACAGCTGCCAATAAATACATAATCAACCGGCTTGCCTTTAAGTGAAGTATCGGGGCTAATTTGCATATACTCCAATGCTTTTTTAAATGATTTATCGCCATTTAAAGAAGGCACGTTGTCTGCTATTTTTATGCCCATGCCAGGGTTAGTGCCAAATGTAATCATTGGGGCAATATCGGCTGCATCAAAGCTTACTACCTTATCATATTTAGCCTCTTCATCAGTTACTAACGTTTTCCAATAGGCTAATTTCTTGTTCCATTCTATTTTTTTAGGTGCAAAATCTCTGCCTTGTATATAATCAAAAGTAGTTTGGTCGGGTGCAATCATTCCACCACGTGCCCCTAGCTCAATGCTCATATTGCACACGGTCATTCGGCCTTCCATCGAAAGACCTTCGAAGGCAGAACCTGCAAACTCTACAAAATAACCAGTGCCGCCAGAAGTAGATAATTTAGAGATGAGGTATAAAATAATATCCTTGGCAGTAACTGCTTTATTCAGTTCACCATTCACCTCAATACACATTGATTTGGGCTTGGTTTGTAATACACATTGTGTGGCAAACACTTGCTCCACTTCGCTAGTGCCAATACCAAATGCAATGGAGCCAAAAGCTCCGTGGGTAGAGGTATGGCTATCGCCACAAACGATGGTCATGCCCGGTTGGGTTATGCCCAATTCGGGGCCAATTACGTGTACAATACCCTGGTTGGGGTTGCCCAAGCCATAAAGCTCAACGCCATGTTTTTTACAATTGGCTTTAAGCGTTTGTACTTGTTTGCGAGAGAGCTCTTCTTTAATAGGCAGGTGCTGATCTACCGTAGGCACATTATGGTCGGCTGTGGCAATGGTTTGTTTGGGTCTAAATAAAGGAACACCTCTTTTTTCGATACCACTAAATGCCTGCGGGCTGGTAACCTCATGGATTAGGTGCCTATCAATATAAAGCATATCCGGGCCTTGTTCGCCCTTTATTACCACGTGCGAATCCCATAATTTATCGAATAGTGTTTTGCCTGCCATTTATGTTAGTGTGTTCATTAATAGTTGTCCTGTCTGTTCGGCTGGCAGGTTACAACATATTCGGCCACCAAGTTTTTTAAATCTTTATCATCAACTAAGCTAAGTTGGTCTGCCACTACCAAGAACTCCTGATATACTTCGTTCAATTGCTTTTTGCTTAATTTAACACCTATTTTTTCGATACGATAATTTAACGCTGCCCGACCACTACGTGCAGTAAGCACAATGGAACTGCCTGCTGCTCCTACCAAATCGGGGTCAATAATTTCATAATTTTGCCTGTTTTTAAGCATTCCGTCTTGATGAATGCCCGAGGAGTGTGCAAATGCGTTGCTACCTACAATGGCTTTATTAGGCTGCACAATCATATTCATTTTTTTCGATACCATGTGGCTCATAGCGGTAAGCATTTGCGTGTTTATCCCTGTTTTAAAGGGCAACTCTTTGTGCTGATTAATAACCATTACCACTTCTTCAAGCGATGTGTTTCCTGCCCGCTCGCCTATTCCATTTATGGTACACTCTATTTGAGTAGCTCCATTTTGAACAGCAGCTATGGCGTTGGCGGTTGCCAACCCAAGATCGTTATGGCAGTGTGCAGAAATATCTACTTTATCAATGCCAGTTACATTTTCTTTTAGGTATTTTATTTTAGCTCCATACTGATCTGGCAAACAATAACCCGTAGTGTCTGGTATGTTAACTACGGTAGCTCCTGCTTTTATCACAGCTTCAACTACTCTTGCTAAATACTCATTATCAGTTCTGCCAGCATCCTCGGCATAAAACTCCACATCCTCCACGTATTTTTTTGCATACTTTACAGCAGCAATACCTCGTTCTATTACTTCTTCTTTTGTAATTCTTAATTTAGAAAAAACGTGAAGATCGGAAGTGCCAATGCCTGTATGAATACGAGGCCGTCTGGCATTTTTTATGGCTTCGGCTGCTACGTCAATATCTTTTTCTATGGCGCGGGTTAACCCGCAAACAATGGCATTTTCGGTTTGTTGGGCAATGGATTTTACCGAGTCAAAATCAGCAGGGCTGGAAATAGGGAAGCCAGCTTCAATGATATCAACCCCCAATTTATCGAGGGCAGCAGCAATATTGAGTTTTTCTTCTTTGTTTAGCTGACAACCCGGCACTTGTTCTCCGTCTCGTAAGGTGGTGTCGAATATCTTTATTTGCTGTGCCATAACTTTAAAGTGGTTGTTATAACTGCCAAATTTATTATAAGGCATAGAGGTATAAAATGCCAAATTTGATAATAAATACAATTTCTTATATTGTATAATTGATTGATATAATCATTTTTGATATATTTACATATAAATAAATACAATGCCTAAGTTACAATCAAGAGAATTATATGATTTGATTAAAAGCATGAGCTCGAGCGAGAAGAGGTATTTTAAGCTTAATTCGCTCGCAAATATTGAAGATTCTAAATACGCACAGCTTTTTAATCAAATAGATCAACAATCCGTTTTTAATCCGGGGGAGACCTACCTATTTGTGTCGGCAGCTCAACTACCCAACCTAAAAGCGAATTTGTATAAAAAAATTCTTCAAACTTTGCGCAGGTTTCATCTTTCTTCCTCCACAGATGCTCAGATTCGAGAAATGATAGATTATGCACAACTTTTATTTAACCGAAGCCAGTATAAACAATGTGCTAATCAACTTAAAAAGGCCAAATCTTTAGCTTACAAAAGTGATAACCCCGAGTTACTTTTAGTAGTGCTTAAGTGGCAAAAAAACGTAGTGCTACAAACCGCCAATGGAGACTCTCGAAAGGCCGTGGGCGAAATAATAAAGGAATCGAGTGCTACTAATGAGCGCATTAATAATATTAATCGGTTTACGAGTATTCAGCTCGAGTTAAACTCATTGTATCAGAAAATAGGGTTTATTAGAAATGCCTCTGATCATGAAACTGTTATTCGGATTTTTAAAAACAGCATGATTAATTTAGATGAAGCAGGGCTTAGTTTAAATGAAAAATTTAGCCTTTATTCACTCTATATTAATTATAATTTTTTTATCCAAAACTTTGAAAAAGGGTATGAATATGCGAAAAAATGGGTTGCATTATTTGATAATCAAATAATTATTAAAACAAAGCTTGAAATATATATTCAAGCACTCAATAGTTTAATGATTGCTCAATCACGACTAGGGCTTTATAACGAGTTTTCGAAAATAAAGAGGCGTTTCAGAAAAATTAGATTTATCTCTAACATTACATTTACCGAAAATGTACACAAAAAACTATTTAAATATAGTTATGTACACGAGTTTAACGGGCTATTTATGCGAGGTCATTTTGCCGAAGGTGTGCGTATGCTTAACCGCATTAAACCTAACCTTGAGGCTTATTATAATGAGTTGGATGCCCACTCTCGGTTGGTGATGTTTTACAAAATTGCCTGCCTTTATGTAGGCAATAATGAGTTTAGCGAATCTTTAATTTGGCTAAACAAAATTATAAATACCGAAAATATTGATTTGCGCGAAGATGTGCACGGTTTTGCCCGAATCCTTAGTTTAATCTGCCATTATGAACTGGGCAATCAAGATGTAATCGATTATTACATTCGCTCTACGTATCGGTTTTTGCTCAAAAAGAAAAATTTACAGCTCTACCAAAAATACATATTAAACTTTTTAAGGCGACTAGGCACCGCACGGCTCTCGAATAAAGAAATGATTGCTCGCTTTAAACTGTTGCGTTCTCAACTGCTGCCCTTAGAAACCAATCCGTATGAGAAAAGAGCTTTTATCTATTTTGATATTATTTCGTGGTTGGAGTCTAAAATTTATTCGAGAACTGTGCAAGAGGTAATTCGCGAAAAGGCGGATAAACAATTAAAACGTTCCTTATCTTAGCAACATGAGTCATGGACTAAGAAAAATGATTATTAGCCTATGCTTGATAACTCTAAGTATTTTATCGGGCGTTTTAGGCTTTATGTATATTGAAGACTACCCTTTGCTCGACTCATTTTATATGACTGCTATTACGCTCTCAACGGTGGGGTATCAGGTAACAAAGCCTTTAACGGATAATGGAAAAATATTTGTTAGTGTGTACCTTTTTTTTAACGTTGGCATATTTGCATATATTGTTACTTATATGGCCAGCTATGTATTTGAGGGTGAATTTAGAAAGGAATTTTATAAATATTTTAACTACAAAGACATTATGAAGTTAAAAAAACATGTGATTGTATGCGGCTATGGAAGAAATGGGCGTAGGGCGTGCGAAGAATTAAAAAAACAGGGTACTCCGTTTGCTATTATTGAGCATAATAAAGAAATAATTGATAAATATATTGATGTTAAGGCAATGCCTGTAATTTATGGGGAGGCCAGCAGGGAGGACATTTTAATTAAAGCCAATATTAAAGAAGCAACTCATTTAATATCTACCTTGCCTGACGATGCACAAAATGTATTTATAGCCTTAACAGCTAAAGAATTAAAACCCGAGATTGTTGTTATCTCCAGATTAAATCATCAACATTCTGAAAAGAAATTAAGAAAGGCCGGAGTTAACCAAGTGGTAATGCCCGATACTTTGGGTGGCAGGCATATGGCGCAACTCATCACCAAGCCTCACATAATAAAGTTTATTAACATGCTCGATGGCATTGAAGGTGGTTTTGAGGTTGCAGAGTTTTATTTTGAGCAGTTTAAAGAGAAATTTAAAGGCAAAGCCATTAAAGATATTGACGTGCGATCGCAAACTGGCGCCAATATAATGGCTGTGGGCAAACGAGATGGCGGCTTGCAAATTAATCCTGCACCAGATACTGTTTTAAAAAAAGATTGGTATTTTATTGTGGTAGGCAGAAAAGCGAGTATTGAGCAGTTTAGGAAAACCTACATAAAGTAAATTATTAACCGCAAAGGCGCAAAGGCTTCGCAAAGTGTCATTTGTTGTTTCTGAAAATATTGACTTTATGGACAGACACTATTTAGTTTAGATATATTGGAAAGCTTTACTCCAGAAATGCTCACCTACTACGGCCCCCCGAAGAACAAAAGTGTTAACTGTAGAGAAAATTGGCAGAATGATAGCCGGGCCATTTGAGGCATCATTGCAATGTGTTGGTGGAACGATATGAAGTGTAATCTTTAGAACGTCATTCCTTCGAAGGCAGGAATCCCTAATTGACCAATTCTATATTTACAGATTCCTGCCTGCGCAGGAATGACGGGATTCAATACCCATACTTCTCCTTCCAAAGTGCTTTAAGACGTTTACGAAGCTCGTTTTCACGGGCATTATTGCCGGGGTCGTATAATACAGTATTAGCAATTTCTTTTGGCAAAAATTCTTGTGCAGCAAAATTACCTTCGTAGGAGTGGCTGTACTT
>JALSJD010000127.1 GCA_026989535.1 Cyclobacteriaceae bacterium | reverse complement strand
GTTTTAATCCGCTTGCCACTTAGCAAGGCGTTAGCCTAAAACACAATTACTTAATCCTCGTCACTTGGCTCATCAGCTTTCCTTTTTCTACCTCTTATGAAGAGATATGCTAATCCTAATAAAGTTGATCCAGCCAATAAAGTTCCAGCAATTTGCTTGCCCGAACTAATTAAATATAATGAACCCGCAATAATAAGGACAGAAACTATTAGAGCATAATTTTGACCCCTGCTCTCTGTAGCAATTGCTGCATTTACTGATTTCTTTTCTAACTCTTGCCTGTGTGATTGTTGTGACTCAGCCATTGATACTATTCTATCGGCTAAACCATTCTGAACAGAATCATATTCTCCAAGCATTTTAGGGGGAGGAATAGGTCCAGAAAAACTACTTTCAGTAACTTGTCGGACTACCTTTTTTATTTCGACACTTGGCTCTTTTTGTATTCTAGAAACAACAGCCTCAATAAGTAAATCATCAGGAATTTTTTCTAGTACTTCCTGTAATTCAGTTTTATCACCTGTAATTAAATCCTTGTTATCTTTATTCTTCGGCATCGTCTAAACTCTCAAGTAATAAACTAGCCCAAGATAATTTTAAATCATTACCAACAGACACCCAATCAGATTGAATTGCTTCCGCATCTGATTTCCATTTTATAGCAGTTGTATATTTTTCATATGAGCCAGACGGATATAAATTAAAAGTTGCAATTCCATCTGCTAAGCTCGAAAGCACGGAACTATTTTTTAGCAAATTGATTTCTTGATGGGAATTAATGCTTTTAATATTTTCCAGTATAGTTTTTAAACTCTCTGCTTCATTTATATCTGCTTTTAAAAGATTACGGTTCTCATTGTACTTAGTTAAAGCACTATCTAGCCTACTAGTTAGGCTATCAAAATTACTAGTAACATTGTTGTAATCATTAGCGAACATATAGTTTGCTATTGCATTTTGAGACATATATTTTTGTAAATACCTATTTTATGTGTAAGTTTAATTGTAAATAATACCATAATAATGATTGATTTATATTTTAAAAAACAACCGTTTATCAGTATGTTATGTTTTACATATGTATTTATTTATTAACTTAGTATAGTTATTAATATAAGACTTTATGTATATAAAGCAAGTACTACTACACTTAGCATACAAATAAAGGCTAACAAGGCATTTAAAACAAGGACTTACCTAAGTTGGGCTTCTTGTTTTAAGATCTGTATTTTTGTTTAGCATCGTGCTAAGTTTAACTTCAGCTTTGTTAAATCGGCAAGCCCTTTAATGCGGCGTTATGTGTCTGCGACGCAAAAGCAAAAGTTCAGCATTCTCTTTAAAATTTCAGTCTTGAATTATAACTACAATGTAATTATAATAATCCTATGAATAGTTTGGACTTTACATGGGATGAAAAGAAAAATACCTCAAATCAGAAAAAGCATAATGGGGTTTCTTTTGAAGAAGCAAAAACTGTATTTTCTGATGAACTTGGTAGGTTGGTTCCAGACCCAGAGCATTCTGAAGGTGAACAACGCTTTATCCTAATGGGTATGAGTACAAAATTTAGAATATTGACAGTTTGTCACTGTGAAATTAATGAAGATACTATTCGAATCATATCAGCCAGAAAAGCTGATAAAAATGAAATAAAACAATATGAGGGTTATGGTCATGCGTGAAAATTACGATTTTTCAAAATCAGTTAAAAACCCCTATGCAAAGCGGTTAAAAAAACAGATTACGATACGAATTGATGAGAAAACAATTTCTTATTTCAAAGAAATGGCTGAGAATAAAGGTATTCCTTATCAAAGTTTAATTAATCTTTATCTCTGTGATTGTGCCGTAGAACATAGAGAGCTTCAAACTAAGTGGGCTTAGAAAAATTCAGATAATAAGTTAAAAATGAAAATAGCTAATAATATATTTATCCAGTTTATTGTACTTTATCAGCAGTACATTTCACCGCACAAAGGTTATTGCTGTGCTCATAGTGTGTTGCACGGAAAATTATCATGTTCATCATGGGCAATCCACATTCTTAAAAAACAAAAAATTAATCTTTTTTTTCCGTTAATGCGGCGTCGTTTTCAAGCATGTAACCAAGCTCATGAAAACTTAGGTAAGGAAGGTTTGGGAACAAATAGAAACTCTGAGACTATTGACCCTTGTCCATGTAAAGGCAAGCCACTAGCTGAAAGTTGTTTAGTTTGTGGGTTCCCTTTCACGTGGTAAAAATAATTAAACATAACAAGGCATTTAAAACAAGGACTTACCTAAGTCTGGCTTCTTGTTTTAAGTGCTGTAGTTTTGTTTAACTACGTGCTAAATTTAGCTTCAGTTTAGTTAAATCGGCAAGCCCCTTAATGCGGCGTTAGCTGCCCTTATCGGGAAATAGTGCTAAAGAACAAATTCTGTCAAATAAAAGCCTTATTTCTTATACCACCCTCCTTGATTTTCGCTGTTTTGTAGGTACAAATCATCGAAAAAGAGGGGGGGTGGTTAATATAAAAGGCTGTTTTAGCGCCTTTTTTGAGCATTTTCATCTCATAACCCTTCTTTTTTAATGTGCCATGCTTCAATCAGCATCATGCGCTGATGCGTCTACCTTTCACATTGTGCTAGTTTTAAGTATATCCCGCGCTGATGCGGTCACGTTTT
>JALSJD010000126.1 GCA_026989535.1 Cyclobacteriaceae bacterium | reverse complement strand
ATAAGTTCCACATTGCTTGTAGTGCGAATAATAACTGCGTAGATAATTCGCACCACGAGTTTGCAGGGTTTTTTTAACAAGGCAATCAAGGTCGGACTATCGTCAGACCAGAAAACAACACTAATCTGACTCTCGTTTGATATATTTATTGAATGAACGCGGTCTATTATAATGTTTATTTAAAACCGTTAAAACGGTTTATGTGGTTTAGTTTGCTAACATAGCCTACGGTTTAAACCGTGGGCTATGCCGGAAAACAGGAACGGCTTCTGTAGAACGGCTTATGGAAACAACAAAGCACATATTTACCGTCATTGTTCCGTTAAACGGGACAATCTCCTGCCTCCACCGAGGCAGTTAGTATGTATATTAATTTTCTGTAATTGTTCGTGGTCGGTTCATATTCAGCACGGTTGTGCTGAGAGATCACCTAGCCTTATGCTAGGTAATGACGCCCGTAAAATGGCTAATGGTGCTTATCAATATGGAGCAGAAAGTCGCAGAGAGACCCTACGACTAGGAAAGACTAGCCTTACGAGATTGCCCCACTAGCTGGCGAGGGCAAACGATTTTTACACAGGCTCACGTTAGAATTGCTTACAAAATATAATGGCTCAAGTCCTTATTTTTAACCAAATCTGCTAATTTTTCATCTACCATTTCTTTGGTAATCGAAATTTTAGCATTGGGTTCAATTACTTCGGGTACATCAAAAAGAAAATCGTTTAATAATCGGCTCATAACAGTATGTAGCCTACGTGCGCCAATATTTTCTACTTCTTCGTTAATTTCAAAGGCTGTTTCTGCTATGGCTTCTAAGGATTCATCGGTAAATTGAAGCTCCACTTCTTCGGAATGAAAAAGTGCTGAGTATTGCTTAGTTAAGGCTGTTCTAGGCTCTTTTAAAATTTTATAAAAATCACTTTTGGTAAGCTTCTCCAACTCAACTCTAATGGGGAAACGGCCTTGAAGCTCTGGAATTAAATCGGAAGGCTTAGATACGTGGAATGCACCCGCTGCAATAAAAAGCACGTGGTCGGTTTTTATAACCCCAAACTTGGTATTTACGGCAGAGCCTTCTACAATAGGTAATAAATCTCTTTGTACACCTTCTCTGCTTACTTCTGCCCCTTTATTGCCTCCGCCTCCACTGGCTATCTTGTCAATTTCATCAATAAATATAATACCCGAATTAGCTGCTTTTTCAAGTGCCTCTTCGTTTACTTCGTCCATATCTATAAGCTTGGCACTTTCGGCCTCCATCAATAGTCGCCTGGCTTCTGCAATGCTTACTTTGCGCTTTTTAGCTCGTTTGGGCATCATATTGCCCAGCATCTCTTGCATATTAATCATAGAGGCTTCGTCAATCATGCCTCCCCCAATCATACCAATGCCCGAAGAAGAGGGCTGGTGTACATCAATTTCAATTTTGCGATTTTCTAATTCGCCATTACGGATTTTTTCTCTAAATCGTTCGCGTGTGCGTTCGTTAAGTTCAGTATCAGTTTTAGGCTCCGTTTCAACAACTTCCATTGAGCCAGCAGGTTTGGGGATTCCATTCTTTTTTATGGGCGGAATAAGCGCATTTAAGATAATGTCTTCTACTATTTTCTCCGCCTTTTCTTTTACCTCTGCTTTTTTGGCAGTTTCTACCAATGATACCGACTGAGATACCAAATCACGTACCATTCCTTCTACATCGCGGCCTACATAGCCCACCTCGGTAAATTTAGAAGCCTCTACTTTTATAAAGGGAGCGTCTGCAATTCTGGCCAGTCTGCGAGCTATTTCGGTTTTGCCTACGCCTGTTGCCCCAATCATTAAAATATTATTAGGCATAATCTCCGTTTGAAGGTCACCTTCCACGTTCATTCTACGCCAACGATTACGTAAAGCTATGGCCACATTTTTTTTGGCATCGGTCTGCCCAATTATATATTTATCTAGCTCCTTTACAATTTGCTGAGGAGTAAGGTTTGATTGCATGTTCATATTACTAATTGTTTAAATCTTACTACTAAGTTTTGTCACGATTTTTGTTTGCTACGCTACACAAAATCTCGCCAAAACTAATTCTTGTTTATTTGTAACAGCAGGCAAGCCCTGCTATTACAAATATTTCGCCCCTCAGGGGCTTTAATCATTATCTAAAAAAAATCTCCATATTCAAAGCTCAAAAAATAACCAAATACTTCCTATCAAAAAGCTCAAAAAAAACTAATACCAATTTAGTTGGGTAACTAATTAAAATTTGGTTTTTGTTATTTGAGCATTACTTAACAAGTTGGTTCATATCTACACTAAGCGTAAACATATTGGCATTGCCTGCCACGTTATACCCGCCATACGCATATACAAATTCAAATGCTTTTGTTTTAATGTTTAACCCTAATGAAAAACCAGAAAAACCTCCTGCTTCCTCTAGTTTTAACTCTCTTTTTCTTAAATGGTTATAGCCAAACAAGATATTTATATGTTTATTAATTAAAAGTTCTGTACCAATTACTATATGCCGCATTAGATTATCCGCAAAAGAGTTAGTAATGGTTTCGTTAGGCAATGTTAAATCCCATTGATTTAATTGGTAAAAAGTAAGTGAAAACCTAAATGGCATATACAATGGTTTTACACTTGCTCCAAGTTGTACATCAAATGGCAATGAAGTTTCTATGGTTTCGGATATTTGTTGCCACTGAAACCCTACATTTTTAACAGTTAAGCCTACCGTAAATCTTTGCGATGGGTGTACAAATAAACCACCCATATCAACTAATGTAGCACTGCTTGCAAACCCTGCAATATTAGTGCCCACTTGTTTAATTGAAGCACCAAAACGGATATTATTAGAAGTACGTACATGGCTAATAATAATGGCGTAATCGTTGGGTGTAAAGCTGCCTGTACTTACACCCGTATTATCATAGCCTTCTATTTTACCATACGAAAGATATTGCACCCCTGCCGACCAAAGGCCGCCTTTTTTAAAAGAATGGCTGTAAGTGGCCGAACTAAGCCCTACCCCCGTTGGAAATGCCGTGTAATTAACGGTTGGTCTTTGAGTTAAACTATCGGAAGCCAAGGCAGGATTGCTTAAAAATAGCGTAGGGTCATTACCATATAAGCTAATATTTACTCCGCCAAGGCCGCCTATTTTTGCCCCGTAGGGCATGTTTAAAAAAGTATAGGCGGTGGTGCCTGCTTGTTGGGCGGTTGCCCCAATACTTGCTAGCAACAAACAGAAATAAAGAAGTGTTTTAACATTGAGTGATGTCACTTTAAAAAAGCAAGTGCTTCCTAAACGAACGGATTCCTGCCTGCGCAGGAATGACGATAAAGGAGTGAGTAATCTTTTCAAGTTATTTCTTTTCTTCGGGTATACTAAATTTCATGGCATTATCTACCTTTTGGTTTAGCAGTGCAATTTCTAATACTTCATCTACTACATCCACATAATGAACCGTAAACCCTTTTAAATATTGCTCATCTATCTCTTCAATATCACGTTTATTTTTAGAGCAAAGCACCACTTCTTTAATACCTGCTCTTTTGGCAGCTAAAATCTTCTCTTTGATTCCACCCACAGGTAGCACCTTGCCTCGCAAGGTAATCTCACCCGTCATGGCCAGTTGTTTTTTGATTTTGCGCTGCGTAAAAATGGAAGCCAACGAAGTTAGCATAGTAATACCGGCAGAGGGACCATCTTTGGGCACAGCTCCTGCTGGCACGTGAATATGCAAATCGTAATGGTCGAATATTCGATAATCAATGCCTAGTTTATCTGCGTTAGATTTCAGATAAGAAAGGGCTGCCATGGCAGATTCTTTCATTACATCACCCAACTGCCCCGAAATAGTCAATTTGCCTTTTCCTCTGCTTAAACTGGATTCGATGTATAAAATTTCGCCTCCTACCTGAGTCCAGGCTAATCCGGTAACTACTCCTGCTAATTTATTATCTTGGTATAATTCTCGGTCAAATATTTCAGCTCCTAAAATTTTAACCGTTTCCTCTGCCTTTATTATCGTAGGATGTTCTTCTTCCATTGCCACAGATTTAGCAATATTTCGAATAATACTGCCAACTTGTCTCTCTAAATTACGAACACCAGACTCGCGCGTATAGCCGTCTATAGTTTTTACAATTCCATCTTTGTGGAAACTCACTTCCTTTTTAGTAAGCCCATGTTCGGCTAATTGCTTCGGAATTAAGTGTTTTTGCGCAATTTTAGTTTTTTCTTCTAATGTATAACCATTTAGTTCTATTACTTCCATTCTATCGCGCAAGGCAGGGTGAATGGTATCTAACGAATTGGCCGTTGCAATAAATAATACCTTTGAAAGGTCATAATCAACTTCTAAATAATTATCGTTAAAGGCACTGTTTTGCTCTGGGTCTAATACCTCCAATAAAGCCGAGGAAGGGTCGCCCCTAAAATCAGCGTTTACTTTATCAATTTCGTCTAAAATAAATACTGGGTTAGATGATTTTGCTTTTTTAAGATTTTGAATGATTTTGCCTGGCAAGGCTCCCACATAGGTTTTTCGATGGCCTCTAATTTCGGCTTCATCGTGTACGCCACCCAACGACATACGTACGTAGCTACGGCTAAGTGCTTTAGCGATGGATTTACCCAAAGATGTTTTTCCAACCCCAGGAGGGCCATACAGGCACAAAATAGGGCCCTTCATATCTTTTTTAAGCTTAAGAACGGCCAGGTATTCGATAATCCTGTCTTTTACTTTTTCTAACCCAAAATGATCTTTATCCAGTATTCTTTTTGCCCGTTTTAAATCAAAATTATCAGTCGTAAACGTATCCCAAGGTAGTTCTAAAAGCAGCTCTACATAATTCATAGCCACCGGAAACTCGGCAGCAGCAGGGTTCATTCTACTAATTTTATCAAGTTCTTTATGAAAGTGCTTATCCACTTCGTTTGCCCACTTCTTCTTTTCGCCTTTTGCTCTAAGCTCTTCAATTTCCTGATCGGGGCCGTCAAAGCCAAGCTCATCTTGCAACACTTTCATTTGCTGGCGCAAATAATAATCGCGTTGTTGTTGGTCTATGTCGGTGCTTACTTTATTATGAATTTCCCGCTTTAGCTCCAACATTTCCACCTCTTTTAATAAATATTGAAGAAGCACTTCAGCCCGTTTTTTGCCATCATTCATTTCAAGCAATTTCTGCTTATCTTTTACATCTACATTAAGATTTGATGAAAGAAAATGGGTAAGAAACGAAGGGTTGCTAATGTTATCAAGTGCCATTTGCGCCTCTTGCGGAATATCGGGATTCAAATGCAAAATACGAGTGGCAGCATCTTTTAAAGATTGCACCAAGGCGATGGCTTGCTTGCTCTTTGTTTTTATTACATTTTTATCGGTTAAGTATTCAACCTTGGCTTTTAAAAATGGGGCTTCTTGAATAACCGTTTCTATTTTATACCGCTTTTTACCTTGGATAATAATGGTGGTGTTTCCATCGGGCAGCACCAACATTTTTAAAATTTTGGCTACAGTTCCAACTTTATGCAAGTCTGCTACTGCAGGGTCTTCATCTTTTCTGTTTTTTTGAGCAATTACCCCAATAAGCCTGTCGCCTTCGTATGCTTTTTTTACCAACTTAATCGACTTTTTACGGCCTACTGTAATTGGAATAACCACGCCCGGAAAAAGTACGGTGTTTTTAATTGGCAGAATAGAAAGCTCTTCAGGCAGTTCTCCTGCATCTTCTTTCTCCTGATCAATTGATACCAATTGTATTAAATCTTCGCTGTCGTCTTGATTTAACTCCGAAAGGGCAAATTCATCTAACAACGGTCTGTTTCTATAACTCATATTATGTCATTATGGCATAAATACTGCAATCTAGCCACTTTAAAAATTCAATCTGGGTATACTTCAATACCTATGCCAAGTTTAGCTTGTTCTAGTAAAACCCTTAGCCATTTTAAGGTACAGTTAACATAAATATTGCATTATTAATAGGATTATATCAATATATTATCTTATTATGACGAAATACTAGTAATATTTTAGATTATATATTTTATCAAAAAACATACTGTTCTTATTTTAAACTATTGATTAAGTTGCTGTATAATATAGAGTTCAGCCCAATTTAGTCATAAGTTTTAGTTGAGCAAACTCTTTAGCTACATCCAACCTATATTCAGCACCATGTACAAATGGGTAATTCTCAGGCTCGTGCCCAATGGGCATTAAAGCAGCAATTGGGTAATTAGCCTTGTTTGTTAACCGCTCAATAATATCTATTACCGATTCCGTAAATTTTACTTCTCCTCTTAATAAATTACTAAAGCTACCGATTACTAACCCTTTTAAGTTATCCAATTTTTTGGCGCGTGCCAATTGGTTTAGCATACGATCTATTCTGTAATAATATTCTCCAATATCTTCTATAATCAAAATTTTGTTATCGGTATCTATTTCGGCCTCTGTACCAATACTTTCGCAAAGAAGTGCCAAATTGCCTCCAACCAACCGCCCTTGTGCCTTGCCGATTTTAAGCTGAGGTTTAGTAGATTCTATTACCGATTTACCTTCAAATAATAACCGATGGAGCTGGTCGATTGATTTGTTTGCCCCCTTACGGGCGAAAGATGTAGCCATAGGGCCATGGATACTTACTATATTATTTTTCTCAGCTTTTAAAAGAAATGCGGTAATATCACTAAACCCTACAACCCACTTAGGGCTTTTTTTTAATGCTTTTAGGTTAAGTAAATCAATATAACGAGTAAGGCCGTATCCTCCTCTAGCACATAAAATAAACTTAACTTCCTCCTCATTTATAGCTTCTTGAAAATCTTGAAGTCTTTGGGCATCAGACCCTGCAAAAACACTGCTTTTATTAAACACATTTTTACCTAACGATACTTTTAAACCCCAAGATTCTAGTGTTTTTATTGCGGCATCTATACCTTTAGAAGGCACAATTCCTGAGGGGGCTATTATGCGAACTTGGTCTTTTGCAGTTAAGGTTGGAGGAATAAGCATACCTAAAGATAAAACGAATTGGCAATAAAAAACTCCTTTGGGAAACAAAGGAGTTTTTTATTAAGGGAGTTGCTATTATTTAATTAGCAGCAGGAGGTGTAATACCCAATTTTTTTAAAACTTCATTAGAAGCATCATTTGCTGGGTCGGCATAATACAATACATCTAGCCCTGGTACGCCTGCATTAATAATGTAAGAGTAATTACCTTCTTTAGCCACTTCATTTATAGCTATTCCTATTTTATCATAAATGGGTTGCATTAATTGCTGTTCTTTTTGTTGCAATGTTTGCTGTGCATTTGTGGCAAATTCTTGTGCACTTTGTTGCATCGTAGAAAGTTCTTTTTCTAGGTCAAGTCTAATCGCTTCTGCCATAGTATTTCCTTCGGAAACATACCTGTTATACTTTTCCTCAAAATCCTTTTGCTTGGCAGCAGCTTGTTTTTCTAATTGCCCCTGCAATGTTTGTAATTGCGACTGTACTTGTTTCATTTCGGGCATAGCACTTAATACATACTGCATATCCATATGCCCGATTTTTTGTGTTTGAGCCATTGCGGCTGTGCTTCCTATAATGGCAGCAACCAATACAAAGTATTTAATCTTATTCATCTTTTTTAATTTAATTTAATTATCTAAAACATCATTAGGATCTCCTAACCCTAATTCTTCTAATACAAAATCGGTATAATCATGTACAGGGTCTGTATATATCATAACCAGTTCACCTGATTTATCAAATACAATCTGCAATTTGTGTTCATGCGCCATTTTTTCTACGGCCTCAAAAACTTTATCCTGCACAGGTTTTATAAGTTCCTTTTTCTTTAAAAAAAATAAGCCCTCAAAACCAAACACTTTTTTCTGGTATTCTTTTAAGGCAGTTTCTCGTTCTGAAATTGCCTTCAACCTATCTTCTTTCATCTCAACTGTTAACAATACTTCTTCAGCCTTCAAATCACTGTGCATATTATCAATTTCAATTTGCATCTCTTGTATTTCTAGCTGCCATTCCGTTGCCAGTTTATCAATCTCAGTTTTCGCCTCGTTGTATTCGGGCATTTTACTAAGTATAAAATTGGTATTAACATAGCCAAATTTTTGAGCTGCTACTTGGGCAGGAAGCAAATACGCTGCCAAAATAATAAAAACAAGTTTAGAAATTGATTTCCTTCTCATAAAATATTATCGTAATTGTTGCCCAATAGTAAATTGAAACTGCATTCCACTCGGTTCTGTTGCTCCGGGAAGTGTATCAAAACCATACCCCCAGTTGAGCCCAATAAGACCAAATGCTGGCATAAATAAGCGAGCTCCAAAACCTGCTGCTTTGTAGGTATCAAATGGGCTAAATGTTTGGTAATTATCCCAGTTGTTGCCTGCCTCACCAAATACCAACACATATATGGTAGCGGCTGCGCCCGTAGTTACTGGATACCTCAACTCCATGGCATATTTAGCATAAATAGTACCGCCTGAAGTTCCTCTAAATGTAGCGTCATACTGATCGATAGGACGAATAGAGAGGTTTTCATAACCTCGAAGTCCAATAATATCGGTGCCTAGAATAAAATTTTGTCCTGCTAGCCCATCTCCCCCTACTCTAAACCTTTCAAACGGGCCTACATCTACTGTGCCTGGCGAATAGGTGTTCATAAACCCGAAGTGGACTCTAGACTCAAGTACCAATTTTCCTACTAAATTTAAGTAGTATTTTGCATCAAACATAAATTTCATATACTCCACCCATCGGTTCACTTCTTCTGGTGTGGCCGTATCATAATCCAAATCATTCATTTTAGAAAAAGGCGGGGTAAAGCTGGCTGTTAATGAAACCGTTGAACCTGCTTTTGGGTACATAGGATTATCTATACTGCTTCTGGCCAATGTTGATGAAAAAAGGAATGTATTTGATACACCGGTATTAAAAGGTAAAGCACCCACCTGTTGAAAATAATTATCAAGCTTATATACTTTATAAGAAAAAGAGTTACTTAATGTAAAATAATTATCTGGCCAAGTAAGTCTCCTCCCTAACCCAACGGTTACAGAATTTACTCTAAACGAACCCGCTCCAAAAGGGCTAAATCTTGGATCTGTGTTTTGAATAGAGGTGTTAAGGCTTACTGTAAGGGAATTTGGCTTTTTGCCGCCAAGCCATGGTTCGGTAAACGAAGCTGTATAGCTTTGAAATTGCCTTCCATTCGCTTGCATTCTAATCGATAATTTTTGTCCATCGCCTACTGGTAATGGATGCCATTTTTCGAAATGAGGTACATTACGCAAAGAGAAGTTATTAAAGGTTAATCCTAATGTTCCTACAAAACCGAACATTCCACCCCAACCGCCTGAAAGCTCTATTTGGTCATTGGGTCTTTCCACTAATTTATACTCAATATCAACGGTGTTATCAACAGGGTTTGGAACAGGGTTAATTTGAATTTGTTCGGGGTCGAAGTAACCAAGTGTTCCCAATTGCTGCTGGTCTCTAATAATATTGGTTCTACTAAACAAATCGCCCGGCACAGTTCTTAACTCCCTTCTAATTACATGGTCGTTGGTTCTATCATTGCCCGTTATTATTACTTTATTAACGGTGGCCTGTGCGCCTTCATAAATTCGCATTTCAATATCAATGGAGTCTCCGATAACAGCTACTTCTACTGGGCGAATATTAAAAAACAAATACCCGTTATCCATATAAAGACCGGAAATGTCTATCCCTTGTGGATTCATTTGAAGACGTTTATCCATTTCTTCTTTATTATAAACGTCCCCAGATTTTATGCCTAAAACTCGTTGTAAGCGAGCATCATCATACACATAATTACCAGACCATGTAATGTTTCGGTAATAGTACTTATCTCCTTCTTCTACTTTTAAATAAATAGAAATCGAGCTTGTGTCTGTTTTAAAAATCGAATCTTTAGATACCACCGCATCTCTAAACCCTTTGGAGTTTAAATAACTAATAATGCTCATTTTGTCTTCTTCAAAATCGGCTTTAATGTATTTTGAAGATTTGAATATATTAACATTAACATGTCTGGAAAGATAATCTGATGTAGCCTTGCCATCCATTTCTTTACTATCCATAATAAATGATTTGGCATTTAAATGAGCAGCTCGGTACGCAATGTCTTTAAACAAAGAAAGCCTAACACGTTCCTTTGTATTCTTCATTTTGCTTTTGATTTTTCCAAGGCTAACGTCTTCGGCTCCATCAATATAAATCCTATCAATTTTTACTTTAGGATTTTTTTGAACTTTAATATTGAGCCTTACATGGTTAGATAATAAAGTGTCTTTTTCTTTTGTAATGTTAACCTGACAGTTCAAAAATCCTTTATCTACATAATGTTTACGTACATTATTCTTAGTAATGTTAACCATAGCATCGGTTAATACTTTGCCTCTGTATGGTGCTACCAGTTCTTTTAGGTCTGTTTTTTGAGATTTTGCTATGCCTTCAAACGTAAATTTAGAGAGTCTTGGGCGCTCAGTTAGCTCAACAATTAAATAAACTTTCCCCGTTTCTATTTTCTCTATTAATATTTTTACATCTCCTACCAAGCCATGTTTCCATAGTTTTTTTATAGCATTACTGATGTCGTCTCCTGGTATTTTTATTCGGTCGCCTACTTTTAAATTGGTAAGAGAAACCAGTGTGTTTCCGTCTAAAAAGGTGGTGCCTGTTACTTTAATGTTTGCAATTTCATATTCTTGTGGTCTGCTGTAATCTAAACCAGAATTAGGTGGAGTAGTAGTTGGTTGTGTACGGCTTCTTCGAATCTGAGCGAAACTTGAAGCTGCAATTAATACTACTAGTAATAAACCAAGAATTCCTTTCTTCATATCCTTATGTTAACTGCTCGCTTGTTTTACCAAACCGCCTTTCTCTCTTGTTATATTCTTTTAGGGCTTCCAATAAGTGTTCTTTTCTAAAATCTGGCCAAAGTACCTCCGTAAAATAAAGTTCGGTATAAGCCATTTGCCAAAGTAAAAAATTGCTCAATCTAAGCTCTCCACTGGTTCTAATTAATAGCTCTGGGTCAGGGTAATTTCTTGTAGATAGCTGATTAGCTATTATTTCTTCATTTATCTGACTAGATCTCAAGTCACCCAACTCAATTTTATGGGCTAAATCGGTAACAGCCTTGGTTATTTCAGCCCTGCCACTATAATTTAAAGCTAAAATAAGTGTTAGTCCATCATTTTCTTTGGAGGCGATAACATCTCCTGCTAAAGCATTTACACACCTTTTAGGCAACTCGTTTATTTCACCAATAGTTTCTAAACGAATATTATTTTTCATTAGTGTACTTAACTCCTTTCTTAAAGAGTCGATTAATAATTCCATAAGTCCATCAACCTCCGCTTTGGGTCTTCCCCAATTTTCAGTTGAAAAGGCATAAAGGGTTAAATATTTCACACCAAGTTCGGCACAAGATTCAGCCGTTTCTCGCACAGCTTTAATGGCATTTCTATGGCCAAAAATCCGAGCTGCACCCTTTTTTTTCGCCCATCTACCGTTGCCATCCATAATAACGGCTATATGTTCTGGTATGTTATTAAACTTAGTCACAAATCAAATACCTACAATTCTAATTTTAGGATGCAAAAATATCTTAAATAATTGAGAATACGTGCTATAAAAACTAGTTTAACGCCTTCGATAACCTTGCTTTATTGGAAGAGTTGGACAGATAACGCTGTAAAAAGTATAACTGATGCTAACACCTGCAAAATAGTACTTATCATTATCCTCAGGATTGCCATACTGGTAGTTTTTCTGAAACAAATCTCCTTCAGAAATATTATCTATATAATCGAAAAAAGTTGCCCGAATGCCAGCCTCAACAGAAAATGACCATTTAGGAGTAGCTCTATACCTTACCCCAAAGGCCAATGGTATTGCCATTTGAATAGAACTGTAAGTAGCTGTTTTATTTTCTTGCCCTAACATGCCAAAGATCCCTAGCCCTCCATAAAAGTATGGCGACCAATTTTGAGGTGCGTTTTTACTTCTAAAATCTAAAAAATAATACTCAAGCCCTGCGGCAAATTCGTATAAAAATATATTGAATGAGCTTGCCCGAGCTACTGAAAATGCATCGATTGGTTTGGTATCTGTACCAGCTAATTTACCGGCTAAAAAAGAAATTCTAATGCTCAGGTGGTCTCGCATATTATACCTATAAAAAACGGTAGCCGCAGGTTTAATAGGGTTTTTTAATGCATTGCGAGAAAGGTCGCCTGTATAAGAAAGCACCCCTAAACCTCCTCCAATTTCTTTTTTTTGAGCAAAACCGAAATTGGCAATGAACATTATTAACATAAAAATGGGAATCCAATATTTAATCTGAATTCCCATTTCACCATTTCTACTCATAATATATTATCTAAACTTAGCCCTCCTAAACGATGAGCCCAAAATATAACTCACCTTAATACTGGTAACGTAATAAATATCATTATCGTTGGCTCCTCCTCTCACATTAGGAAAACCTTCTCCTCCTTCTTGTCCAAATCCATTAACTGTAACATAGGATACTACTTCATCCCTTCCAGTGTAGGGGTCTGTATCCCACCCAGAAATATACTGCGATCTATCATTACCTGATTTTGCAGCCGTTGCCTCCATAGACCTATCAGACATTGCTCTGGCCAAATCACTATCTAGCACATCCAAGTCAACGTAATTACGGCTAATATCATCTATATAATCAAAAAACAAGTACCTAAAAGTTATATCAAAGGAAATATCTAAGGCTTCGCCTAACCTATAACGAACTCCCAACCCAAATGGTATAGAAACCTGCCATAAACTATACGGTTCAATACCAAAATTCCCATCCGTTGGTAGCAAGTCGGCATATTGCCCTTCGGTGCCTAATGGCCTAAGAGCTACCCATTGCCCAGCTTCGGGAAGTGCTACACCTGTTGACCCACTGGTTTCAGGCGCTATTGCCTTAGGGTTATGATAAAAACCAGCGATACCAAGAATTGCATAAGGAGTTAATTGCACCCTGCTCAAGTATGATCCTTGATTTTGAAATAAATCGAAAATACCAACAACAGCTAGCTCTGTTATGTTGTTTCTAAAGTGAAGATTACGTTTATACCTATAATTTGAATTTTCACCTGTTGGGTCAGCTGCCACATTATCATCGCTAAACAAAGTGCCGTAAGATAAAGAAGCCTGAATAGTATAACGTGGCCCAATTCGGTAACCAAATGCAGCCGTAAAACCAGGTCGGGTAGAGGATATCTTTGTACTACCAATGCTCGATTTTGGGGCAATATCACCAAAGTAGTTCATTGTATTAATACCAACACTTAGGTAGTAATATCTTTTCTGCTCGGTAAAACCATTTTTTTTGCCTTTAAAATTGGCCATGGCTTTATTATTCCTTTTAATCTGTTTTCGATTAATTTGAGAATACCCAATAGATACTATTAAAGTAAATAAAATGGTTAAAGTAAATTTTATAAGTCGTTTCATCTAAGTAGATTACTTTTAAAGTATGGCATTGCAGTAGTGGCAAAGGTATTTAATCCTTTACGAATTAAAAAATATCCGCTAATTTCTATAATCAATACCCCAATTTAATTTATTTCGCATGGTTTCAAATTGATTATAATCCCTAAACTTAATAAGTTTAGCTGACTTATTAAACTTTTTAACCTTAATTTGAACATTTGCAGGCACTACCATTGATCGGGAGTCTAACGAAACAAGCACATTATCACTTCTTGCTTCAATTTCAAATGAAATTTCGCTATGATCGGAAACAATGAGAGGACGCGCATTTAAATTATGAGGGCTAACAGGCGTAATTACAAAATTATTAGACTGTGGGAGTACCAATGGGCCGCCACAACTTAGCGAATAACCTGTTGAGCCTGTAGGCGTTGAAATTATTATGCCGTCAGCCCAATAGGTATTTAAATACACCCCATCTACCAACACTTTTACCCTAATCATAGAAGAAGTATCTCTTTTTAGCAGGGCAAAATCATTAAGGGCAAAATTTTCGCCATTAAATAAATTTTGATCAGAATCCATTTGAAGCAAGATTCTGTTATCTATTTCAAAATTATTTTTGCAGATTGAATCAACCGCTTCAGCTATATTTTCTAAAGAAGTGGTAGCTAAAAACCCCAACCGACCCATATTTATACCTATAATAGGTATTTCTAATTCGGCTACATGGGTGAGTAAATCAAGCAAAGTGCCGTCTCCGCCAAACGAAAAAGCATACTTAACACCCTCAAGTGCCTCTTTAGACTGATAAACACTCATTGTATGTGCCTTTTCAAGCTTTGCTTCTACACAAATGGTATGAAATTCTTCGGAAAGAAGCGGAGTAAAATTGCAGGCTTTTAGTCTGGTAAAAAAATGCTCGAGTTTTATTTTTTCTTCTTCGTCAAAAGGCTTTCCATGAATTGCTACCTGCACGCTCATTATTATAAATCTAAGTATTTAAACAAAATATCCAGCCTTTCTTGATCGGAATCAGCTCCCTGTTTTGCTTGTAATTTAGCAATTACTCTGTACTCAAATCGCTCTAAAGTTGCCACCAAACGCTGAATATCTTCACTATCAATTTTTAAGGTAAGCTTAATAAAATCAGTATCGGCTTCATCTACTTTAATCGAACTGCTCAATATTTTATATCCTTCTGACTCTACCAATCGGCTAATTTCTGAAAGGGAGTAATCAATTGTTTTTAATGAAATTATAATGATGGCACCCTCCGTTTGCACCGCCAGTGTTTGAGATAATGCAAAAATTGTATCTTTAATTGTTATCACGCCAAGGTAGTCATCGGCCTCGTCAACAACACCCAGCAACTCAATATCGTTGGCAGAAGCCATTTTGATAATATTAAAAAGATGAGCATCTTTAATTACTTTGCAATGGTCACAATCCAAGTTAAGGTCTTTTATAAGACCAACTTCGATGCCCCTTTCTAAAATTATATCTTCGGAAACCAACCCTAAAAATTTACCCTTGCTTACCACCGCTAGTTGATTGCACCTAAACTCATCCATCCAAGCCAAGGCTAACTCGGTAGTATCCGTCAGTTTTAATGGCGGAATCATATCATTTATAAGTTCAGATGCTAACATGTTTTTTACCTAAAAGATACGTTTCTAATATTTCGTTAAATCGGTCAGGTTGCTCCATCATTGGTGCATGGCAGCAATAATCGATAAACTCCAGGGTTGAATTTGGAATTAACTTATTAAACTCGTGTGCAACTGCTGGAGGTGTAATAGTATCATTTAACCCCCATATTAATAATACAGGTGCTTTAATTTCAGGCAATTGCTCTGCCATATTATTTCGTTGTGCAGATCGGGCAATGGCAATGAGCCGCAATGTTTTTTGCGGGCTTTTAAAGGTTTGATATACTTCTTGTACGTATTCTTCAGATACCGTATCAGGGTCGTAAAAAGTATAGCCTACTTTTTCTTTTACATAGTCATAGCTTTGAATTCGTGGGAAAGACCCTCCCATTGAATTTTCGAAAAGCCCGGAACTGCCTGTTAAAATAAGTTTGTCAACTTTTTCGGGGTGTTGAATAATATATGCTAACCCAACATGGCCGCCAAGTGAATTGCCCATTACAATCATATTGCTCAACTCAAAAGCATTTACAAACTCTGTTACAAATTTGGCTATCCCCTCTACCCCCGATTTTTTTAAAGGCAAGGTATAAATTGGCAGCATCGGTATTATAATACGATAATGCTTCGAAAACTTAGAAACCACTTTTTCCCAATTACTTAAGGCTCCAAAAAGCCCGTGTAGAAGTAAAAAGGTTTGTCCCTCTCCTTCATCTATATAACTGTATCCGTTTTTTTCTTTTAATTCCATATTTTCTTGGTATCACCACCAAATTAATACATCTTATTAAACTTTTCTACATTACTCTGTCGCAGAATCAATTAATTCACTTAAGCCTTCAAAAATATCTGAAACTGCGGGTATTATCCCATCTAAAAGTGAGGCAAGTGCAGGTGCCACTGGTTTTACATAATTTAGCAATAGCGAGCCTTGCTCCCAATCGTTTGGAAAACTAATTTTAAACACACCTGCCACCCAAATAAGCGAAGAAACTAAGAAGGTCCACATTAAGACCCCCATAAGTGCTCCTGCAATTTTATCAACACCGCCTAATAATATCATTTGAACAAACTTTTTTAAAAGCTTGCCAATAAAATTTACAATAACGATGATTCCGATAAAGATAGCCACAAAGGCTAAAATTGGAATTAGTTTTCCTGTAAGGCCAAATTCAGTAATTAAAATAGAAACGCCCCAGTTTAGGAAATAAAATCCACCAAAAACTCCCAGTATTAAGGCCAATAGCGACAAAACACCTACAATAAAGCCTTTCTTGAACCCACCATAAGCGCCTATTAGTATAGGTATGGCCAAAAGAATGTCAAGCGTATTCATTAGTTAGCTTAATAACTCTTTTACAATGGTAGAAATTGTTTTGCCTTCGGCTTTACCTGCTAATTCTTTGGTAGCGGCTCCCATTACCTTGCCCATATCCGCCATGCTTGTAGCACCCACTTTGGCAATAAGTGCCTCAATGGCAGCCCTTACTTCTCCTTCTTCCATTTGTTTGGGCAAATATTTAGAGATAATCTCGTATTCAAAAAATTCTTTTTGAGCTAAATCATCACGGCCTTCTTTTTTAAAGAGTTCACCACTTTCTTTTCGTTGTTTAGTGGCTTTCATCAACAACTTCATTTCTGTATCTTCAGAAATTTCCTCTTTAGCCCCTTTTTCGGTTTCGGCTAATAAAATGGCTGACTTAATGGCTCGTAAGGCTGTTAACTCTTCTTTTCGTTTGGCAAGCATTGCTTGCTTTATAGCCTCATTAATGGTTTGCTTAAGACTCATAATTTTTAATTAAACTGATAAATAATCTTTGCAATTTATTGTTTACGAATTTAGAATTGCAATTTATGTAAACCTAATTTAACCTTCTTTTAAAATCATTTCTAACATTGAGTCCACTCCGAAAACACACAAAATTAAAATTGTTTCTTTTCGCCATCTTTTCATTCCGAAGGATTTCGGGATGAAAATCTAATCAAAAACAATTCAATTTATAAAAATCGTCTGTTTTCGGAGTGGACTCAACATTGATATTCAACCTCAATAAATTCTAGAATTTAATCGTAAAACAATAACTTGCAGCAAAAATAGGAATTCTATTGATATGCCAACCCGATTAAGCGTTAA
>JALSJD010000125.1 GCA_026989535.1 Cyclobacteriaceae bacterium | reverse complement strand
AGGCGTGTTTGTGGCATGTTGGTATCATTCTTAAATCCTATTGCAAATCTATTGATTTTTACTACAACGCTAATAACCAGTGAATTATATCTCTATATGATGTTCATGGGTCAGTTGTTCTGAAATTAGAACTTTAACAGGCCCCCCGTTACTTGATAATTTTTACGCCAGTAATTACAAAGTAAGTGTACTTAGAACCGACAGTAGAGATTTATCGCTGCTTAAAGGTCGTGCCTTTATAGAAGTTGCCGGAAAAAAAATTGAAGCAGAATTTGACAGCCTCGAAATCGTTTCGAGATCGGGCAGATACTATTTAGAAAAAGGGGTTATTTATTTTGACGATATTGATATTGATAATATCACGCTTAATCCTTTAGATGACGAAAATGGGATTGCTCATTTTAACGCCACCAAGGTTAAACTCGATAAAAATGGGCTGTTTATTAATGGTCACGTAAAATTCAGTTCTAGCCACTTTACACTATCTGGTGAAGTAGTTAGTGTTAAAACCGAAACTAAATGGTTCAATTTCCCTGAATTTAAAATTACGGGGTGGGGCGAACTTAATCAAAGCTATAATTTTGATTTGTTAGATCCTCTTGAGTTTGGACTAAGCATTGATAGTACTTCGAGGGTTTATGTTGTAAAAAATAAATATAAAATTAGTTTTTCTGGAAAAATACACCCTCCAAATCAACTTAATTATAGCAGTAGCAATAGTTTTTATTACCCCTTTGCAAAGGCAACCCACCTAAATTATTTTACAGGTCAAAACCTTAATCATACACTTGAATTTCCAATTGTAGATAACACAAACCTTTCAATTTTATCCGAAAAGGTTACTATTGATTTGTCTGTTACTAATTCTCCCACATCAAAACCGCCCAGTTGGAAAGGGATATTTTTTAATGAATACATACTACGAATACTGCCATCAATGGATACTAAAGGTCAACTGGTGCCTAATCTTATATTTGAAGATTCGATTACCCAAGATGCTAAGAATTTGGCTTGGATAGATGGAACGGGTTTTACATTTAGATATAAAAAACAATTAGTAATTCCGTTAGATGTTATTTGCAATAGTTTCGATGCAAAAATTGAATCAGTTACTATTAATATCCTCGAAAGTTCTTTAAAAGAAGGAGCTTTTAATGGCAATTTTATCATCCCTGTTATTAGCGAGAAAAAGCCTTTTCATTTTGTAATTCCATTAACAGACAATGGTTTTACAGAAGGTTATATTACAGATTTAAAAAATTATACCTACACTTTTAATAAAGATAGCAAAGACCAAAAGGTAGAAGTTAAAATTATAAGGGCTGAGTTTAAAGATAACAAATTTATTAATACAACCATTAACCTATATTGGCCAACCCTAGGAGTTAAGATGAAAAATATCGACCAGCTTAAAATATGGGGTAATAATGAAGTAGGATTTAATATGCCTAACGGTGGTCGCTATTTAAATGTTGAACTTAACGGAAAAATACGTAACTACCCTATAATTGTACAAGAAATTGCAGTAGGTAGAAATAAAAACTATTATTCTTTTGCCACCACTTTTCAAATGAATATGTCGGATGATATTAGTGGCATCAATGGGCCACCAATCTCAACTTTTTACAGCACTGCAGTTAACAGTTTAATTGGAGATGAGTATGAGCCTCAAGAATTAAGCGAAGACGGAGGTATTTGGAGTCCTGTTTTAGGTTTTTTGGATCAAGATAAAATAGACAACCTTTCCATTGAAGATGCGGCAAAAGTGATGGCGTACAATTTAAATGTTGCCTTTGAAAATTCCGAAGATGAAAATAAAGAGATGATTGGGAATTTAATTTCATCGATGGTTTCATCAAATGGAAACAGTACTCAATCATCAGGTTCATTTAATGTTGAAATAGGAACAACCACTGTTGAAACCATTGAGCAACGCGGACTTTTTTCGAACTTAGAGCCCAAACAGGCCGAGTTTCTTAAAGCATTTATTGAAGGCTTTGTAGATGAGTTGTTAGTGCCCGTTACTGATAAAATAGAGGATGTAATGGGTAAGATGGCTAATAAGACTGACAGTTTGATTGTAAGTGGCACCGATAGACTAAACATAATTATTGAACGAAGTGTAAAGGTGATTGTAGACGAGATTGCAGGGTTGGTTTTATCAAGCGTGCCCAGTAACCTTGGTAGTGTTAGTTCTTTATTGGAATCAGTGGTTGAAGATTCGAAAGAGGCAGTAATTGCTGAAATTCAAGATGCCATAAGTAAAAGTATTGAAGTTAATATTCGTAAACCAATCGGAGACGATTTGAGGACAAAAATCCCTAACCTTATTAATGATTCAATACGTTCAAATGTTACACAACTTATTTTTCTTGCGTTGGAAGGAAGGATAAATAAAGAAAGCTTAAAAAATGAAATTGGTAACGACTTAACAGGAACAATTGATGTATTGGGAGAATATGTGTTTGAAAAGTATTTTAAAGCTGATACGTTGGAAGCTAGATTTAAAGCAATAGGAGATACTTTTATTAAAGAGTTTGATTGGGATAATGTCTTATATGAAATTAGAGCTTCTCTAGAAAATCAGTTAACTAATCCAGAAGTATTGGTAGCTATTGTGGAGGATATAGGGTTAGAAAAATTAAGTGATTTGTTAAGTAATGAAGATTTTGTAAATAACTTAACTACAACAGGTGCTAGCTTTATTAATGCCTTAAGCTTTAAAGATGGAAAACTAAAGCTTGACCCCTCGAATATAGTTATTAAAACACAATGGGTGGAAGTTCACGGAGTTTCAAAATTTTACCCTAATGACCCTGATTTTGGAGATATATGGCGAGCCGACATTAATTTAATCATTAAAAAACCAAAGAATATTCCCCTAAAAGGAGTTTATATAAATAGCAAAAATGCAGAAGGCATCCCATTTTGGTTTGCACAAGTTTCAGCCGATGACATAGGTGCCAAATTAGGAGGAGATATAACAAAGTCTCCCAAAGCATTGGAAAACCCCATTTCGCTTGGTAGTATTGACATCGTAGCGGCAACTGCAAGAGTTTATCGGCATATGAAAGAAGTGAATGGCACCAAAATCATTCCGGATCCTTCCATAAATTATGGTGGATATTTCAGGTTTGTACTGTTTAAAAGTGGTCAAGGTGGAGGGGAAAAACTTAGGCTTAATTTAGAAGGTAATGTAGTGCAGGAAAGCCAGGATGATGCATTTTTTCTTGACTTTTATGGAGATATGCAAACACTTAGCCCAAACCCTAAAGTTTTTGAAATAGATGAGGCTGCTTTAGTTAAATTAGCCATAGAAGTTCACTATAATGGGAGAGAAGACCACTTTCTTGGAATAGCAACAGTAGATATTGAAAAAGGTATTTGTTTGAGTGGTTACTTGGAAGTAGAAACCAAACCGAACTACTGGCATGTGCATGTAGGAAATGAAAACCGTATGGTTAAAATTACACCTGGGTGTTTGGCTTGGGGTGGAGCAGGCTATGTAAAAATTAGCAATACCGAGTTAGAAGTTGCTCTTGGCGTTAGTTATATGCTTCGCTTCGAGCAAAGGTTTAAAGTTGCAGGAGTTAAAATAGGCCTTTTGGCAGAGGCTTACGCTGCTTTGGGAATAGTGGCAGGTATGCAGTATAAGCCAGAGTTTATGCTATTAAAAGCAGGAATTTGGTTAGAACTGTATGCAAAACTTATGTTAGAATATAAAGCATTTACATTCAAGGGCAGTTTAACATTATTGGAAATTTATGTTCAAGCCAGTTTAATTTTATACTTTAACCCTCCTCCTTCTTATTTAGAAGGAGACTTAGCCGGGCGTATAGAGATTCTTAATGGTTTGGTAAAAGCTAACTTTAAAGCTCATGCTAAACTAAATATGTGATAGACCATCTTTTTTATTAGGTTTAATCAGACTAAATAAAATGAACGCCCACCCATTTAACTCTATCAATTGTCCTAATACTCACTACAAGTCATACGATAAGTTTCGTGATAATCGATGGTGCAATAATGAATCATTAATTTTGTAATCAAATGTTTTAGAATGAGTACAACTAAGAAAGATTCATTAAGCTATGCAATGCTAAACGCTAAATGCCCTCAATGCCGAAAAGGAGATATGTTTAAGCATAAATGGTGGAGCGTATCTAAATTTGCTCAATTTTACCAAACTTGCACCGTATGCAATTTACGATTTGAAAGAGAACCGGGATTCTTTTATGGAGCTATGTTTGTATCCTATGCAATGATTGTTGCAATGGTTACAATGGTGTGGTTCATTCTTTACTTTATTTTTAATAATCCAATCTTTCAAATATACTTAACCGTAATAATTATTTTAAATATTGTATTATTACCCATACTCTTTAGATACTCTCGTGTATTGTATATATATGCTTTTGGAGGAGTTATTTATAAAAAAACCTTAAATTAACATAGATGAAAAAAATAGGAATTGTTTTGATAATCGCAGCCTTAGTATCTCAAGGCTGTATGAGTACTAAGTTTTCAGCTTCTTGGAAAGCCCCTGATTTTAATGGAAAAGCTTATAGCCAAGTATTGGTTTGGGGCTTATCAGATAATGTTGCTAACCGGAGTACCGTAGAAGATGAAGTAACTCACTTTTTAAATTTAAAAGGAGTGAACACGCACTCAGGAGCAGATATTCTCCCTTACGACCGTTCTGTCGTTCCTGAAGATCAAAAAGTGATAAAGCAAAAGTTAGTTGCGAAGGGGTACGATGCAGTTTTAACTATTGGGCTAAAAGATATTAAAGAAGAAACCCATTATGTGCAAGGAACTGGCTATTACAACCCTATGTCGTATGGCTATTATGGTTCCTTTTATGGTTATTCTTCTTATATGTATGGCAATGTATATCAGCCAGGGTATTATTCTTCCACAGAGGTTATTTATTTAGAAACAAACCTTTGGGATGTTGAATCAGGCAAACTCGTTTGGTCTGGGCAGTCTAAATCTACAAGCCAAAGTACAGTTGACAAAACAGCCAATGCCTATGCAAGAGCAGTTGTGAGCGAACTTATAAATAAAGGCATATTGCAACCCACTAAAAAATAAACAATCCTAAATTAGGGCATCCTATAATAAACGCCTCATTCTAATAATTAAGAATAAGGCGTTTATTATTTTTGATTTTTACCTAACTCATTATTATGAAAATATTTTACACATTACTAAGTGCAACTTTACTACTTACCTCTTATTGCTCATCAACCAAAATGTCAGCTTCTTGGAAAGCCCCGGATTATTCGGGCAAAAAATTTGACAAAATATTAGTTTGGGGGCTATCAGATAATGTTTCGGCCAGAGCCACGGTTGAAGATGAAATGGCTTACTTTCTAAATTTGAAAAAGATCATTTCAGTTTCGGGTTCAGATATTGCCCCACCCAATAGAAAAGCATTGCCTCACGACATCGAAGAGTCGAAAGCAATTCTTGAAAAAAATGGTTTTGATGGTGTTCTAACCATGGGGTTAATTGATAAAAAAGAGGAGACTCGCTATGTAGAAGGCACTGGGTATTATCAGCCAATGGCTTATGGCTATTATGGTTCCTTTTATTCGTACTATCCTTATATGTATGGCAATGTATATCAGCCAGGTCATTATGCTACTTCGCAGCATATTTACATCGAAACCAACCTTTGGGATGTAGAAACAGGCAAATTGGTGTGGTCTGCCCAAACAGAAACCGTTGACCCTTCCTCCATCGAGAATTTTGCAAACTCGTATGCTCGCGATGTAGTGGGAGAGCTGGTTAAAAGAGGGGTTATTATACCTAAGAACTAGTAGAGCGTTTCCTACTTAAGAAACGCTCTACTAGTTGTTTGTAGTGGGATGAAATCCCTGTAAGTAGTAAAATTTCAATTTAAAAGAATATTTCACTACATATTACTCAAATCCCTATTAATTCCATTTATCTTAGTTGTTTAAAACCAAGTAAATGAAATTAGTAGCCAAACATAAGCCAATAATTGAAAGAGCAATACAAGCCATTCACGAGCGTACATTCTTTGCGCAATACCCCGAACACCCGTCTCCTAAAATTTATGGAGAGGATGCAGATAAAAATGGACGAGAAGCTTTTCAAAACAAAGTAGGCAAAAAATTTAAAGAATTGCTTCAAGGCGATTCTGATAATTGGGTTGGAGACGAAGAATCGCCCTACATGCAAGACCCGTTGCATATTACTTACCCTTCGTACACACCCGAGGAGCTTATTACAAAGGCTGATAAAGCATTTCATCAATGGCGTAAAATAAAAGCCGATTTACGAGCAGCTATTTTGGTAGAATCGCTTGAAAGGGTTAAAAACAGGTTTTTTGAAATAGCCTATGCCACTATGCACACTACTGGGCAGGGCTATATGATGGCTTTTCAGGCATCAGGCCCACACGCAGCAGACAGGGCGTTAGAAGCCATTGCCATGGGCTATGAAGAACTTACCCGCTTTCCTGAATCGGTGGTTTGGGATAAACCAATGGGTAAATATAATTTAAAATTGGCCAAAGAATGGCGTGCTATAGCTAAAGGTATCGGGGTGGTAATCGGTTGTTCTACCTTCCCTACCTGGAACTCCGTACCCGGCATGTATGCGAGCCTAGTTACAGGCAACCCTGTTATTATAAAACCTCACCCTGGTGCCATTTTGCCCATCGCCATTTTTGTGGCTGAGTTACAAAAAATATTAAAGGAGGAAGGTTTAGATCCTAATATTTGCCAATTAGGCGTAGATAGTTTTAGCAATATGATTACAAAGGAACTGGCAGAGGATAATAGGGTTAAAGTAATTGACTATACAGGAAACTCAGCTTTTGGAGATTATTTAGAGGGGTTGAAAGGCAAATTTGTATTTACCGAAAAAACAGGCGTAAACTCAGCTATTATTGATTCGGCTGAAGACATTGACAAAGTGATTGGCAATTTGGCCTTTTCTTTATCACTCTATTCCGGGCAAATGTGTACGGCTCCTCAAAATTTTTATATTCCGGCTTCGGGCATAAAAACACCCAATGGGGTGGTGAGTTTTGATGAGTTTGCTCAAAAATTTGCAGATAATATTAAGGGGTTGGTGGCCAACCCAAAGGCAGGCCCATTTGTATTGGGTGCTATTCAAAATAAAAATACGTGTACAAGGGTAGAAAAATTTAGCTCAGGTACAGGCAAGGTGTGGTTAAGCTCTGGTGAAGTTGAAAACCCTATGTTTAAAAATGCCCGCACGGCAACGCCTTTGGTACTTGAGGTAGATGCTCAAGATACGGCAGCATTTAGCCAAGAGTTATTTGGTCCCATTGCCTTGCTAATAAAAACTAAAAACACGGCACAATCGGTTGCTTTGGCCAAAGAAATGGCGCTGGCACATGGTGCAATATCGTGTGCTGCTTATTCAACAGATGATGAAACTAAGGAAATGATAGCCGATGAAATGTCGTTGGCAGCCACACCAGTTTCGTTTAATTTAACTGGTGGTATTTATGTAAATCAACATGCGGGCTTTTCCGATTTTCATGTTACCGGAGGCAATCCTGCTGGCAATGCCTCATTTACAAACCCCGAATATGTAATAAAACGATTTACGTGGGTGGGCTTTAGAGAACCTGTAAAATAATAAATTTATGACCTATTATAAATCCTTTTTTTTAAGGACTTGTTATTTTTTGATTGGAACTTCCTTGTTTACTTATGTGCAAGCTCAAAGCTTGGAAACCACCGTGCAACGCGGGCATTCAAGAGCCGTAAAATCAGTGGATTTTAGCCACGATGGTACTTTTATAGTTTCAGGAAGTGAAGACCAAACCCTTAAACTATGGGAGGTTAGCTCGGGAAGAGAAATTCGTACGTATAACGGACACCAATCAGAAGTAAATGATGTATTGTTTACCCCCGATGATAATATGCTGATTTCAGCTAGTAGAGATGGATATATTTATTTTTGGGATATACTTACGGGCAATATTCTTAAATCGTACGAACAACCAGGGGAGGCTATTCTAAGGCTAGCGTTAAGTCCTAATGGGCAATATTTAGCGGTAGGCAGCATTGGAGGTAAAATTAATGTATATGACACCCAACTCGATTCCATTATTTATGCTGTAAAGGGATCTTACATGGCACGTGATAATGTGTTTATTAATGCCATAGGTACAAAATTGATTACAGGGTTGGATAATCGAAATGTTAAAATTTATGAATTATCTACAGGAGAATTTCTTAAAGAATACATCTACCCTAAAGGCTCTTGCGGAGGCTGTGTAACCCACGGAATTACCACCCCGCATGATGAAGTAATTATTGCAGGCCGCTATGTAGGTGTAAAGCTATATGATGATAATACCGCTATTAAAACCTTTTGGGAGAAACCCGAAGAAAATTTTTCGGCACTTAATATCACCCAAAAAGGCGACCTGTTAGTTTCGGTAAATAAAGATTCAGTAGTAGTTTGGGATGTGCAAAAAGGAATAAAAAAATACACCTTAGATGCTCGTCAAAAAGAAAAATTTCCTAAATATGGCATTGATTTAACCTATAAAATTATTGAGCGTAGATCAGACCAATTCAATGATGCCAGTTTTAGCCCCGATGGGCGATGGCTAGTAACAGGAGATAATAGCAATATCATCTCCTTATGGGATGCCAAATCAGGCAAAAAAATGTCTTCTTTTTATGGATACCTCAGTTTTTCACCCGAAGATGGGCTGGGATTTGACCCCAACGCCTATTGGGAAAGCTATACGAGCAGCTTATTAACCCTAAAAAATGATGTGCAAATATCTCCCGATGGCAAATATGCCTATCGGTCTAAAATTGGTGTGGAGGTTCGCAAATGGGAATTGGCTACGGGTCAGATTGTGCAACGTTATGGAGGCCATACCAAAGTAGTCATTGACTTTGCACTTTCTAAAAATGGCAGCCTGTTATTAACAGGCAGTGGCGATAGAACCGCTCATTTATACGATGCCAATACTGGCAAACTACTACAAACGTTTAAAGGGCATATAGACATAATTTGGGATGTGGGCTTTAGCAATGATGAAACAAAAATAGTTACTTCCAGTGGCGATGGCACCGTACGAGTTTGGGATATTAAAACAGGCAAGCAACTCTCTTACATCTATTTAAGTAATGATAAAACCAAAATAGCAACTGGCTATACCGTTAAGTTTTCGCCCAATGATTTATACTTACTAGTAGGCGACACCAGAGGCACACTTGAACGCTGGGAAATTGATACAGGTAAAAAAGTGCAATCGTTTGTAGGGCATACCAACGTATCAATGGATTTTGAGTTTTTTAATAACGGCAATAAATTAGCCTCTGTAGGTTGGGATAATGCTGTACGAACTTGGGATTTGGCTTCTGGTTTTCAAATAAAACAATTTAAGGGGCATAAAGAATCGGTACATGCTATTGCCATTAGCGCCAATAATAGTTGGATGGCCACCGCAGGAACAGATCGCATCGCTATTTTATGGAACATAAATTCAGGCAAGCTTTTAAAGAAATTTGTGGGCCATAAAAGCATTATTTCTTCGGTGCAGTTTTCTCCTAATAATAAACACCTTATTACAGGTAGTGTAGATGGCATTACAAAAATTTGGGATTTAGAAACGGGGCTAGAGCTATTTACTCATTATGTAATTGGTAAAAATGATTGGTTAGTTAAAAACACCAAAGGCTATTTTAGCGGCACCGATGGAGCTCAAAAACAAGTATTTTTTGTAAAAGGGAAAGAGAGTTTTTCGCTCGACCAGTTTTTTCAAGAATATTATGACCCAACACTATTAAATGAAACCTTAGGCGAAAGTTCCAATAAGAGCACTCTTTTAGAGAAATTAGAAAAATTTCCTCCTCCAACCATCGAAATTAAATACCCAACCTATGGGCTGGCACAAAAAATTACTTCCTTAGATGTATTAACAAAAACCGTGAATAATGGTGGAGAAATTAAATCTATTTCTATTTACCATAATGGCAAAATAATTGAAACTAGAGAAAGCGATTTGTTTAAAAGGGTGGCTAAGGGTAAGTCAATTATGCAAAAATTTAAGCTGGAATTGATACCTGGAACTAATGTAATAAAAATGGTAGCCTCCAATGAGGCCTCCATCGAGTCTAAACCAGCTGAAGTAGTGATAGAGTATCGCACACCAACACAAAAAACCGTGTTATATGTGCTTGCTATTGGTATTAATACATACAAAAATACATCGCTTAACTTAAATTACGCACAAAACGATGCACAGTCGTTTGTAGATATTATTAAAAAAGAAAGCAATGTGCTATTTGATAGAGTAGAAACCCATGAACTTTATAACGAAGAGGCTACTAGAACCAATATCTTGGGCGTTTTAGATCTATTGTCTAATAAAATTAAACCAGGGGATGTGTTTTACTTTTACTATGCCGGGCATGGCAGCATGGTGGAGGAGCAATTTTATTTTGTACCTACCAATAGCACAAGGCTCTACAGTAAGGATAAATTATCAAAAGAAGGAATTTCTGCAGAGCAGTTACGCGAAAAATTTCAAAAAATTTCAGCTTTAAAACAGCTAGTTATTATTGATGCTTGCCAGTCGGGCGGGTCGGCTGAACTATTGGCACAGCGAGGTAGTATGGAAGAAAAAGCAATGGCGCAGCTCTCACGAAGTGCTGGCATTCATGTACTTTCGGCTGCTGGCAGTGAGCAGTTTGCTACCGAGTTTAAAGAACTAGGCCACGGTGTATTTACCTATGCCCTGCTCGAAGCCCTAAGTGGAAAAGCAGATGGAGCACCAAAGGACGGCACGGTAACTATTTATGAGCTAAAAGGGTATATCGACTCTTTAGTGCCAGAATATTCGCAAAAATTTAAAGGAAAAACGCAGTACCCCTATACTTTTTCACGGGGGCATGATTTTCCTGTTACGATAACTAAATAAAGTGATTTAAATCATTTTATAATAAGATAAAATAGTCTTATTTTTGTCGTATAATCAAAATAGCATGCTTAGGAGACTTATTTCTTCTTTACTTTTAGCACTTATGCTGTTTAGCCAGTTTTATAATTCGGCTGTATGGTTAAAGTATGAGCTAAATGTAGAAGAAATAACAGAGTTGTTTTGTATTAATAAAGAAAAGCCAGCACTAATGTGTAACGGTAAATGCTATGTTAAAGGCGAGCTTATTGACATTGATATTTTTCCTCAATCACCTCAGCCCCCTGTAACAGAAGTTTTGTATTTGCCCGCATTAAAATTATATATGATTAATGACAGCGTTAATGTTGCAATGCAGCTTAATGGGTTTTTAGCTTTAAACCAATCAACTTATTCTACAATGTGGGAATCAATAATTCCCGACCCCCCTTTTACGCCTCCCCAACAGTTGGTCTAACTTTCTTTTTGGTGTTTTTTACAACCTAACCTAATCAATTTAGGGATAAGGTTATGCTTATGCTGTACATGTAAAAGCTTTAGGCTAGTGCTATAAAAAATTGCAGTAACCGCATAGTTTACCATAGCGCATCTAATTTAACGCCAATCGTCAGGAGCTTTTAAAAGCTCTTTCTTATAATCAATTTTCAAACTACCAATTGAGCATTAAACCAATGTGTTCAACTGTAAAACTTTTTCAAAAATGAAAACCAATACGATAATACTTGTTTTATTACTTGCAATATTGGCACCTAGTTGCCAAAACGATGACGACCCAATTCCATTTGAGCCTTTTAAGGATATAGTAAAAATTATGTCGTCTCCAACAGGGCTAGAGGCTTACAAAATGGAGGTATATATGAACGAAGACCCCTTTGTAGGATTTAATTATGTGTATGTAGATATATACGACTCAATATCAGGCGAAAAAGCATCTGACTGGGAGGTAACCTATGCTCCATTAATGACCATGATGATGGACGGAAATATAATGAAACATACCTGCCCAGTAGAGCAACCCATTTATGATACAAAACTAAAAGCTTTTTCTGGGGCCTCTGTATTTATAATGCCAACAACCGATATGGGTAATTGGGCATTTGAAATTAAGTACAAAAACACCCACGGAGAAGGAAGTGTAACCGTTGAATTAACAGTTGTAGAAAAGAGTGAGCCTGCCTTATTATCATTTCTATCCGAAAGCAATCCAGATATGAAATATTTTGTGGCTTTAATTAATCCTGCTACTCCCGATGTAGGGGTTAATGAGTTTGAATTAGGTATTTACACCAAAGAGTCGATGATGAGTTTTCCTGCTGCAAATGGCTTAACAGTAACTATTGAGCCCGAGATGCCTTCGATGAACCATGGCAGCCCCGATAATGTAAATCCTACGGGTATGGGTAATGGCCGTTATAAAGGCAGTGTAAACTTTACTATGACAGGCCTATGGCATGTAAATATGATTATAAAAGAGGGTACAAATATGGTAGCATCCGATAAATACTTTGTTATTGAGTTTTAGTTATTGCAAAAAATCTTTAAAACGTATATGGTTTAAAGAAATTTATAGTTCAAAATGAAAGCATTTGTTAGTTTGTTTTTTTTGATTTGGTTGTGGCCGGCATTCGTGTCGGCTCAATCAAATCTTAAATCAAAAAACAGTTCCGATTCGTTACAAACCTATCATTTAAAAGAAGTAGTAGTTTCTAATGAAGCTATTGATGGTGTAATCTCTAATAAAGAAAAAGCAAGCACTACTGCTAATGTGGATGATTATTTAAAGAAACTAAGCGGAGTTGATGTTATTAACAGAGGGGCTTATGCGGCAGAGCCTGTTTACAGAGGTATGTCGGGCGATAGAGCTCCTGTAACCATTAACAACATGAAAATATTTGGGGCATGCACGGATAAAATGGATCCGGTTAGCTCTTATGTATCTACCAATAATTTAAAATCGATCGCCATTGTAAAAGATGCTAACGCTGCCAAAACAATGAACGCTACCGCAGGGGTAATTGCCTTTAAAACAAAGTCTCCCGTTTTTAATAAAAACAAGGTTTGGTCGGGGCAAATTGGGAGTGGTTTTAAAAGCGTTAATAATGAATATAATGGCCAGTTTAGTACAGCTTACAGTAAAAAAAAAATAGCCTTTAGAGCCAACGGAACTTATAGAAAAGCAGAAAATTACATAGCTGGTGGTGGAAAAGAAATACAGTTTTCGCAATATGAAAAAACCAACCTGGCTTTTAGCGGAAGTTTTTTAGCCAATGAAAATACAATTATAAATACAGCGTATATTTTTGATTTAGCCCAAAATGTAGGTTACCCAGCACTACCAATGGATGTTTCTACTGCCAGAGGCAATATTTATTCAATTTCAATCAATACATTTTTTGCAAACAGCCAACTAGAAGCCAAACTGTATGGCAATAACATTATGCATGTAATGGACGACTCGCAACGAACCGTAGTTATGCACATGGATATGCCCGGCTGGAGCAATACTTACGGAGCATTTATAAATTGGCAAAAAGAAACTAATGGTAGCACTTGGGAAGCCTCTGCTGATTATTACTTGAACCAATCGAGGGCAGAAATGACCATGTACCCTCAAGGAGAAATACCCATGTATATGCTTACCTGGCCCGATGTGCAAAAAAATTCAATATCATTAGCCGTATCCAATAAAAAACAAATTAACGCAAGCCTTTTGCTCTCCATGTCTGCAAGAGTAGAAGTGGGCAACAATGAGGTTAAAGATGAATTTGGAATAAAACAATTGCAAGCCATTGGCATACTTGGTGTAACAGGAAACACCTTTTTATTGCCCTCTATTTCGGCAAAACTAGTATCAAATATTGGTGCTAATACAAAACTAAATTTTGCAGCCTCTTATGGGCAACGGCAGGCAAGCGTAACCGAAGGCTTTGGGTATTATATTTTTAATAGCCAAGATAATTTTGATTATGTAGGAGACCCAAAATTAAACCCCGAAACAGCCATTAAATTTGAAACTGGTGTTTCAGCAGAAACTAAAACAGTAAAATGGAACCTGCAAACATTTGGGTATTACATGCCTAATTATATCATAGGTGAGTATCGACCAGAATATAGCCAAATGACCATTGGCGCCTCTGGTGTTAAATTTTATGTAAATCTGCCTTCGGCAACACTGGTTGGCTTTGAGGGTGGACTTGGCTGGCCGTTTGCAAAAAAAATGCACCTTACTACGCAACTTCAATATACCTATGGCATTGATTCCGAAAACGATTTTTTGCCTATGATTCCTCCACTTAAAAACACATTACGTGTTTCGTACAATAATAAACAGTGGGCAGGAGGCATTGAATTGCGAACTGCCTTGGCACAAAATAATATAAGGGAAATATATGGCGAAACGGCTACCCCAGGATATTCAATTTTAAATATAGATGCCGGATATGATTTTAAACTAGATAAAACTTTGCTTAGGTTAAGCTTACAAGCTAAAAACTTGTTAGACCAATATTATTGGGATCATTTAGATTTTAATACCATACCCAGCCCGGGCAGAAGTATAAATTTTTCGATTATAATGAGTTGGGAATAGGTTTTGTGTAAAATTAGGTTAGAGTTTTTTTATACCAATTTCTCAGCATAAAAGCCGGCTTTAATCAGCCGGCTTATTTTTTCTTCCTACTTTGTTTAAAATATCGAGTTTTTTTCATTATTTTGTGATTAAATTAAATTATGAAAAAAATATTTTTAGGAATTGTATTTTTATTTAGCCTGCCATTGGCAGCACAAGATTTAATAGTTACCAATGTATCATTCGATTCAGCATACTATAAGTATAGTTTGTTTGAAGGGCAGGTAACCGTGAAAAATCAGGGTATTTTATCTACAATCGCAACCTCGGTTGGAATATACTTGACAGAGAATGACTCGGTTAACGAGAATTATTTAGGCTTTGCTAGAATTCCTGAGCTTGAACCTAACGAAGAAGTTTTACTAGAAATAAGTCAAAATGTAATTAGGATAGACACAGGGAAGTATACGCTTATAGCAGATATTAGATCTCACCCTGATGAAGACGAAACTAATACTGAAAATAATAGATTTACAGGCTCGGAAATTAATATTTTGGAAACAGATATAGATTTAGTAATTACTTCTATGACTACACCAACAACAGTTTCTGAACTAGGAGCTTTAACTGTAAACTATTCAGTAGATGACCTTGGAGAAAAATCGAATATTAGTGACATGTATATTTCTCTTTATTTTTCCGAAGATCAAGTGCTTGATGCAAATGACACTCAAATTGATGTGGGGTATGCTTCTGGCGATTTTTCTGCTGGAGGGTTCTCCGATTCAGAAACCTTTAATTTGCCATCTTCCGTTTTAGCGGGTAATTACTACCCTATTTTATATGCTGATACGATTTTTAACAGCAGTTATTATGATGAAGTTAATGAAACGAATAATGCATATGTAGGTAATATGATTGAAGTAACGGAGGCTGATATAGCCCTTTCGGTTAGTAATGTTTATGCATACGGAGACTATTCATTTCTTTCAATTAATTTTACTTTGAGGAATGATGGAACAACCGATGCAGGAAATTATGGCCTTAATTATTATTTGTCAACAGACGACTCTTTAGATGTATCAGACATGCCAATAAGTTTATATATATATAACGAAGTGATTCCAGCGGGTGGTTCCATTGAAATAATGGATTCTTATTATGACCCTATGTATTTTTTGCCACCTGGAGATTATTACTTAATTATTGCTTATACAGATACCACCACAGGTTTACCTTTAATTGCCCCTGTAGCTTCTTCAATGTTTACGATTGATGAATATAGCCTTCAGTTTGATATCGACTCTATTTGGACAACCTACCAACTGTATAGTGGAACCGATATTGTCCCACTAAATTTTCAAATTTCTAATAATACTGGTAATTATATACATGATTTTTGGGTTGAGTATGAATTTACCTTGCACAATTCGGAAGGGCAAATAGTATATTCAGAAACTGACATTGATTACTTGTTTCTCGCTGATTCCTCTATTAGTGTAGAAACTTATGAGTTTCAATTAGACTCTGCTTTGGAGGCAGGGCAATATTTAGCAACAGTATCTTACCAAGAAGCATGGTTCGGGAGCTCGGGAGTTTCCGGAAACCTTACCGCTATAATCGAAATTAAAGACGCTGTTTTTACCATTAAAACAAATTTTATTGGCAACGAAAATGAAGTTATTTCTAAAGGCAAAGTCTATTTGTATCGAGATATTGGTCAGGACTCAACTTGGGTTCAAGATACTATTATAAATGTTGTTGATGGAGTTGGCTCTTCAATATTTATTGAAGGTGAAGATGATTATACGATTTATGTAATTCCTGACCCTGTTTTATACCCAAATTATGTGCCTACCATTTTGGGTAACACATTTAAACTTACAGAAACAAGTTTTACTCATATTGGTGCTGATACAGTTTTTAATATAATACCCATTTATGTGCCTGCATTAGATTCAATGGGTACCCAAACTATTACAGGGCAAGTTAGTGGAAGCACTTCACAAGGTGGGAGGTTTGGAGAAGCAGCAATTCCGGCAGAAAATATCCTAATTTATTTATTAAATAATTTAGGAGAGGTAATAGCAGTTACAACCACAGACAGCAATGGATATTATAGCTTTGCAAATTTAGAGCCTGGAGATTATGCTATTTATATAAATGATGGAGAAATTTTACTACTAAATGATGTAGAAGTGGAGGTGCAACTTGTTGATGGGGTGGATGAGATAGTAGTATCTACAGATCTTTCTGAGCCTAATAATACTGAAATTACTCTATACGATTTTAATTTCAGTATCGATTCTTTAAGCTTTCAACAATCTGTTAAGCCTTTAGATGATACTGTAAGAGTCAGGCTGAATATAAGGGGTAATAGTATTTCATCTATTGAAAATTTACAGACCCACTTTATTTTTAGTTTTTCATCACCCTCTAATTTAAATAAAACTTTTGTATATGATACACTAGTTAGTTTATCTCTAAATGAATTTACACTCATTGATGTTGAACTTGCAAAACCGCTATGGGTAAACGGAGAAGAGGCAAGCTATGTATTATCTGCTTCTTACAAAACAAAACACTCTAATGAAGAACAAAGCTTACTATCAAAAGTATTTGCAGTAGATGTAGTAAGTAAGGTTAACAATAAATTAAATGATAGTTTTTCTTATTTTCCTAACCCATTTAAAAAATCCATTCAAATCATTTCCCCACTTGATGTAAATGAAGTTTTTCTTTTGACATTAAAAGGAGAAAATATCCCAATTGAAACAAGCCAAAATAATAAGGGGTTTTTGGTAATTACTCCTCCAAATAACTTGCCGCAAGGCAATTATATTTTGCAGCTAAAAATCAATAATAAAATCAAAAGTTTTAAGGTTCTAAAATCGGAATAGGTAAATTTTCTAACTAGTGCCTGTACGAAAAGAGGTGGCCTAAATTATTAAAATGATAATATGGATATTATTTAGGATTATTTGACTAGTCGAATCATTCATATAATTTGTGTTGATTCAGTTTTTCGGGTGAAC
>JALSJD010000124.1 GCA_026989535.1 Cyclobacteriaceae bacterium | reverse complement strand
CCTTACTTTGCATCGTTTTCATATCAATACTATCCAAACTCACACCGCCACAGGTAACAAACTCTTCTTTAAAGGTCGTTTTTCCTTTAATGCAGTACACATCATTGGTTAATATATTGGTTAATTTATTCAGTCCTTTTTTACCTAACTCCCCCCATAATTTGGCTTTAGAAAAACCCAATTTATCCAATAGAAAAACCCATAACCGTTCTGGTAAATCATACGGTTTAATATTGCCCAATTGCTTTTTAGGGCTATTTTTTGCCAACTCGGTTAAATTTTGCATAACCCTCTCATAATTGGGCTGGTTTGCCCAATTTACTTGCACACTAAAATTATAGGATTTTTCAGCTAAAATTCGTGCACCAAAAGCAGATAGTTTTAACACAGCAGGTCCACTCATACCCCAATGGGTTATCAATAATGCCCCTGTTGATTTTAGCTTAGTGCCTTGGATACTTACCAATACCTTTGGCACTACCAAGCCCATTAATTTGGCAATAGATTCGTTGGGCATATTAAATGTAAATAAAGAAGGTAAAGGTGTTTCGATTTTATGACCTAATGCTGCCAACCAGTTAAAGCTTTTGAGCTGCGCAGCTCCACCAGAAGCAATAATTACCTTATCCACTAAAACAGGGTTATCTTGCTCTTTGAATAAAAGCTCCCATTGATTTGCAGCAGCTTTAAGCCCTTGCACCCCTGAGTTTAGCTTAATAATTACACCCAGCCTGTCAGCTTCTTTTAACAGGCAATCAATAATGCTTTGCGAATCGTTTGAAGTTGGAAAAGCCCGATTATCATCCTGAATATAAATGGGTACACCTCTTTGCTCGAACCATTTAATCGTAGATTGATTATTGAATATTTCAAAGGCTTTTTTTAACCCCTTACCCCCTCGAGGGTAGCCATCGGCCAACTCCTTTATGGTTTTACAACCATTGGTTACGTTGCACCTTCCTCCACCCGATACTTTTACTTTTGCCAGCAGTTTCGATGATTTCTCATAGATTACCACTTCTGCTTCGGGGTAAATTTCCTTTGTGCGTATAGCCGCAAAAAAACCAGCTGCTCCTCCTCCAATAATGGCTATTTTCATTTTTTTAATTATTGTCTAATCAGTAGGCAAATATTTTTCTTGCTGTAATGAAGACAATTAGTATTGCACTCGAAATTATCGATTTGCCTGCTGACATACAGTTTTGCTATTGCACAAAGAAAAAGAAGTTCCACAAAGCATTACTCCATAGAGGCAATATGCGCCAAAGCAATTCTAATATCGGCATAGGTGTACTCCTCCCCTAGCTCATACTTAATTTCGCTTGCCAAGCGGCTTTCGAGCTTAACGGCCACATCCACAATGGCATTTAGTTTATACGAATCGATAAAATCAGCAGCTTCTAACTCACCAACCGCAATATACTCGCATAAATGCCCCGTAATAGTGCCTATTACAAACCCTCGTTCCTTAGCTATTTCCAGCACGGTTTTCCCTTCTTTATACATTTTAAAAGAAATTTCTTTGGTAGGTGTTTTATCCTTTTTCTTTTTGGGCAGTTTTTCTTTTTTAGGGATAGAACCATAAAGGCCTTGCAACTTTTCTTTGGTTAACACCTTGCCTTCTGCCATTTCTGCCACCAATAATTGCACTTTTTGAATGGCTATTTTCTTTTGACTAAATAAGGCTGCCAGCTCTTTTACCTCCGTAACATACCCTTTAATCCGTTTACGCTCGCTTAAAATAACTAAATGTTCATCTACTTTTTCCGAAAGCTCCTCCAATAAAGGTTTAAAATAACCAATGGCCTTTTGCAAACGCTCATTAAGCAAGGTTAGATAGGCTTGGTCACCCCCTCCAATAATGTGTTTTACATGATTATTAAATTTATCCCCAACCTCTTTTAAAGGCTTGGCCTTTTCTATTAGGTTATTCGTCCAAGGTAAATATTGTTGTTTAGCCGATCGGTTTTCGCCTTTGGTAAAGCTCGATTTATGCCAACCTAATTCTTGCAGTATATTTCCAAAATCAAACGCCTTAGTGATATACTCCCCTAAAAACAATTTGCTTTCTTCTGAGATTGTTGACTTTAATTCCTCAAAGGATGTTTTCTGATTTCCAAAATCAATAACTGCATTATCTTGCTTAAATACCGACTGGTTAATGCGGCTCGAAAGCACCAAGCCATCTAACGATCGTAACCGCGATAGGGCCACATACATTTGCCCAGGTGCAAATACATCCGAAAGGTCGAGAATAGCCTTATCGAATGTTAAGCCTTGGCTTTTATGCACCGTAATAGCCCAAGCCAATCGTAAAGGAAATTGAGTAAAACTGCCAATCAATTTCTCCTCTATTTCCCCTGTGTCCTTATCAAGTGTGTATCTAATGTTTTCCCAAATGGCAGGGGTCAACTCAATTAAATCGCCTTTGTCACAATCAATAATTAACTTATCACTCTCGATAGTTAGCACTTTACCAATTTTGCCATTATAAAATAGCTTTTCCTCCCCTGAGTCGTTTTTAATAAACATAACCTGTGCTCCTTCCTTAAGCTCAAGCTTTTCGAGGGCAGGAAACATATTTTCTTTAAAATCGCCTTGCACACGTGCATCAAAACTGTGGAGCTTTGTGGTAAGTTTGGCCAACTTACTTTTATTAACCACTTCTGCTTTGCGGTTATGAGTGGTTACGTGTACATAACCATCGCCTTCTTCTGGTTCAAAATCAGGTTGGTAAAAGGAGTTGAACATCTCCGCATCTTCAGGTGTCAATTTGCTATTTCGTAATCGGTTAAGTACATCAATAAATTTTTGATCCGATTGACGGTAGATTTTCTCCAACTCAATATATACGGGTGGGTTTTGCTTTAAGGCTACAGAATCAAAAAAGAACATTGAGGAGTAATAACTCGACAGGAGTTGCCACTCATAGTTTTTAACCACGGGTGGTAGTTGATGTAAATCACCAATTAATAATAATTGCACACCTCCAAAGGGCAGGTTTCGCTTTTTACGAATGCTGCGCAATACTACATCAATGCAATCGAGTAAATCGGCTCGTAGCATACTTACTTCATCAATAATAAGCAGCTCCAACTCACGCAGTAATTTACGCTTTGAGCTATTCATTTTTAACTTAGCCAACACCGACTGAGGCGTATTAATGTTGGCATCTTGCACCTCGTTAACAGGCACAAACGAGCCAAACGGCAAATGAAAAAGAGAATGCAAGGTTACACCCCCTGCATTAATAGCCGCAATACCTGTGGGAGCAGCCACTACCGTATTTTTATAGGTTTTGGTTCTAATTTCGGTTAAAAAAGTAGTTTTACCCGTACCTGCTTTGCCGGTTAAAAACAAATGTCTATCGGTACTATTGATGTAACTCGATGCTAAATCAGCAATTTTATTGGGTTCTAACTCCATTTATTGGTAAGAGTGTTTCTTTTCTAACTCATAAATTATAAATTTAGCTCAAGATGGAGGAAAATGAAAGAATAATCAAGCTTGAAACTCAATTAGATAAAATTGAAACCGAACGTTTTGAGTGTAAACAAGAGTTAGATCGCGAAAAATTGGTGCGCTACGAACTTGAAGAGCTGGTTCGAAGAATTTATAATGATTGCCGAGCAGTACTGCGCGAAGAAAAAAAACCTGCGCTTGAAACAGTGCTTGAAAGTTTATCGGATAATATTAGGGTAATGGCCAGGGATTATAATATTAGGCTGTAGGATATCTTTTGGTTAGTAAACCATCAGCGAATGTAATAAATAGGTAGATTAAGACCTAGGTTAAAAATCAAAATTTATTTCCCTCTACCATCCTTAATCTTGTTTACGTCACTTTTTTTATCCTACGACAAAAGTATTGATTCTGAATAGTAGAGAGTGATTTTTAATTTTCCAGGTGTCCTCTAACTAATAATTTACTCCTCTGCAAACACTTTCTCTAACTCTTTCTCAAGTGCTGCACCTCTTAAATTCTTAGCTACAATTACACCATTTCTATTTATTAAAATGGAAAACGGGATGCCTGTAATGCCATAGGTTTGAGCCGCAACCGAATTAAAATATTTTAAATCGGATACGTGATGCCACGTTAGCCCATCTTCTTCAATGGCTTGCAGCCATTTTTCTTTCGTTCTATCCAACGACACCCCATACACGGTAAAACCTTTATCCTTAAACCTATTGTAAGCAGCTACTACATTGGGGTTTTCCATCCGGCAGGGCTTGCACCATTGTGCCCAAAAATCAACCAATACTACTTGCCCCTTAAGGTCAGATAACTTTAAAATATTGCCTTCTGGGGTGGGAAGCGAAATTTCTGGGGCTTCCACGCCAACGGCTGTTGCTCTGCCTTTCTCCATTTGAGCTACCAAATCCTGAATAAATCTCATGTTGGGGTATTTTTTACTTAACACGAGTGACATACTATCTACAAACTCAAAATTTCTATCTTTATCTATGCTGCTTATCAATTGAAAGGTTGCCAAATTTGGTCCAATGGTTTTAATTGTTTCAATGGTTAGCTTTTCTTTTTCTGTAAGCATATCCATATACTCAGCTTGGGCAGCCGAGGCTGTTGCTTCATCTCCAACCTGTTTTGCAGCTGCATATTGTTCATTTATTGCTCGTTCGCGACCACTAAATGTTTGCTGTTGTTGCTCATTAAATTTAATAATTTGGTCGTATTCAGGCGAACCTTTTACTTCAAACTTTCCGCTAGGGTCTGAACCATCTACGGTTAAATTAAGATTAGATTTATCTAAAATTAGCGTTACAGCTTGTACGCCAAAAAAGTCTAATCTGTAAAACCCGGGGTTGCCATTAAAGTTAAATGAAAACGTTTTGTCTTCGTTTAACCCAACGGTATCAATGGTTTCAAACGAAGTATTAGTTATCTCTTTTAATAGAATAAGCCCTTCTTTCGGATTTTCTACTACACCCGAAATGGTTATTCCTCCTTGTGTAACTTCTTTACTATTTGAGTTTGAACACCCCAAAACCGCTAAAAGTGCAAGGCCAAAAATTGCTGTATGTTTCATTTGTTTGTATGATTAAAATTTATTTATTTATTACAAATATAATTGGTTTATACTCGGCTAAGGCAATTGAGGTTGCAACGCTAAAAAATAGAATTTGCCTGCCTAATCACATCTTCGAGTCCTTCTAATTTACTACCACCGGCAGTGGCAAAAAAGGGTTGGCCACCTCCACCTCCATTAATATTTTTAGCCAAGTCTCGTACAATTTGCCCTGCATTTAAATTTTTGCTTTTAACCAATTCTTCGTCAATGCCCACTGCAATTTGAGGTTTTCCGCCTATGTCCGCAGCTATTATAATAAATGCATTTTTTTCTTCGCGCTTTAGGTCGTGGGTAAGTTGTTTAAGAGCATCAGCATTTGGCAAGGCAACTTTGGCGAATATTTTAGTCATTCCATCCGCTTTTACAGCTTTAGCCTTTAAATCTGCTTTCAAATTTTGTACTTGTTCTTTTTGAAAAGCTTCTAATTGCTTAGCTAATTTATTCTTTTCATCCACTACTGATTGCACAGCTTCAACTACATCTTTCGGGTTCTTAAGTACTTCTTTTAGTTCACTTAGCACTTTTTCTTGCGCATTTACCATTTGTTCCGATGCTTCAGCCGTAATAGCTTCTATTCTACGAATCCCAGCCGCCACCGAAGATTCGGATACAATTTTAAACAAGCCTATTTGCCCAGTAGCCTTTACATGAGTACCGCCACAAAGCTCCACCGAATAGTTTTTATCAAATGTTACCACCCTCACATATTCCCCATATTTTTCTCCAAATAAGGCCATTGCTCCAAGCTCTTTTGCTTTTTCGATGGGTACATTTACTTGTGCATCCAGTGCAATATTCTCACGGATGCGCTCATTTACCATTCTTTCAATCTCCGTAATTTCCTCTTCTGTGAGCTTGGCGAAATGCGAGAAATCGAATCGTAACTGTTTCTCATTTACCAACGAACCTCGTTGCTCCACATGAGTGCCTAACACTTTTCGTAAGGCCGCATGCATTAGATGCGTGGCAGAATGGTTATTTACCGTCATTAACCTTTTATGTGCATCTACCTTAGCTTCAAACTCAGCATTAAGATTTTCTGGTAGTTTATCTATAAAATGAACAATGAGGTCATTCTCTTTTTGCGTATCGAGTACCTGTATTTTTTCATTAGCAGATATAAGCAATCCGCTATCTCCAACCTGCCCTCCACTCTCTGCATAAAAAGGTGTTTTATCTAGTACAATTTGTATCTTATCTTTCCCTTTTTGTTTAATTATTCGATAGCGAAGGATTTTTGAACTGGTTACCAAATAATCATATCCCACAAAATCAATGGGTTTGTCCGATTCTTTAACTACAACCCAATCGCCCATCTCTTTAACTGCATCCGCTTTTGAACGTTTTTTTTGTTCTTGCATCGCTATTTTAAAACCCTCTTCATCTACACTCAATCCATTTTCACGGGCAATTAATGAAGTAAGGTCTAACGGAAAACCGAAGGTATCGTATAATTTAAAAGCAATTCTTCCAGGTATGGCAACTATTTTTAGTCCTATTTCTTCCTCAACACTATTATCTGTAAATGTTTTGATTTTTTGATTCAGCTCATTAAGTCCTAGCTCAAGAGTTCTAAAAAAACTCGTTTCTTCTTCGGTAATTACGTTTTTAATAAAATCTGCTTGTGAAATAATCTCTGGGAATACTGTTCCAAACTGATTTCCTAATAAAGGCAGCAACTCCCCTAAAAACGGTGTCTTAAAATCTAAAAACTGGAATCCGTACCGAACGGCTCTTCGTAAAATTCTTCTAATTACATAGCCAGCCCCATTATTCGAAGGCAACTGCCCATCCGAAATGGCAAAAGCAATGGCTCTAATATGATCTACAATTACTCTAAGTGCTATATCGGTTTGTTCATCACTCCCATAACTCACATTGGCTTTTTTAGCCAAATGCTGAATCATGGGCTGAAAAACATCGGTATCATAATTAGAAGCTTTGCCTTGAATAGCTCGAACCAATCGTTCAAATCCCATTCCGGTATCTACGTGTTTTTCGGGCAAATTTTCGAGGGTACCATTGGCCAGTCGATTAAATTGAATAAATACCAAATTCCATATTTCAATTACCTGAGGATGGTCTTGGTTTACTAAATCTTTGCCGGGTATTTTATCAACCTCTGCTTGTGGGCGCATATCAATATGCAATTCAGAGCAAGGGCCACAAGGGCCGGTGTCGCCCATTTCCCAAAAATTATCGCTTTTAGAACCACTTAAAATCCTGTCTTCTGGCAAATACTTATTCCATAAATTTTTAGCCTCAGTATCAGCCTCCAACACTTCTTTGGTATCACCTCCAAAATAAGAAGCATACAACCTCTCTTCGGGCAAATTAAATTCCTTGGTTAATAACTCCCAAGCAAAGGCAATAGCATCCTCCTTAAAATAATCTCCAAACGACCAGTTACCAAGCATTTCGAACATGGTGTGGTGGTAGGTATCAATGCCCACTTCTTCTAAGTCATTATGCTTACCAGAAACACGCAAACACTTTTGCGTATCAGCTACACGCTTGTTTTCAGCCTTTTTATTGCCCAAAAAATAATCTTTAAATTGATTCATCCCGGCATTTGTAAACATTAATGTAGGGTCATCTTTAACAACAAGTGGTGCAGAAGGCACTATTTTGTGTTGTTTTTGCTCAAAAAAATCTAAAAATTTAGCTCTTATTTCAATTGCATTCATACTTAAAACACTTTCATAGAACTGCTCAATCTAGGTTATAATCACAGAACTATGCATTAAACTTCAATTATATTACCTTTGCAGATTATTAGTGGCAAAATTATTAGAACAAATATCGTAAGCCTAATTAAATGGCAAGAATAAAATACATCTATAATACCGAAACATGCCAATATGAGCGTGTATCCATTAGTGCTTGGGATGTTGCACTTAATCTATTAGGATTTTTAACAGTTGCCTTAATGATTGCGATTGGTATTTTACTGGTTTTTAACCGCTATTTTGAATCGCCCAAAGAAATCGTGCTTCGAAAAGAAAACGAAGAGCTTAAATTACACTACGATATTTTAAATCATGAGATGACCGATGTGCAACATATGCTTGAAAACCTTAAAGAAAGAGACGATAATGTCTATCGGCTTATTTTTGAAGCAGACCCTATTCCTGCAAGTATCAGAATAGCTGGTGCTGGTGGCAGCAATAAATACAAAGATTTATTAAATAAAGACCTCATCCAAGAAGATTTAATCATCGATGATTTTAATCGTTTAGATAAGTTAAAAAGGCAAATGTACATTCAAACTAAATCGTATGACGAGATTATAGATTTAGCATTGCACAAGGAAGAAATGTTGGCAGCCATTCCTGCCATTCAGCCTATTAATAACAAAGAGCTAACTCGGTTAGCTTCGGGTTTTGGTCTCAGAATTCATCCTATTTACAAAATTAAAAAGATGCATACCGGGCTCGATTTTTCTGCTCCTAGAGGCACGCCTATTTACGCCACTGGAGCTGGCAAGGTAAAAAAAGCGCAAAACAGCTATCGAAAAACAGGTTATGGCAATCAGGTGGAGATTGACCACGGTTTTGGGTATGTAACTAAATATGCCCATATGCAGATGATAACTGTAAAAAAAGGACAAGAAATTAAACGAGGAGATTTAATTGGATATGTAGGAAGTACGGGTGGATCAACCGCCCCACATTGCCATTATGAAATTATAAAAGATGGCAAAAAAATAGACCCTATTCAGTTTATAATACAAGACGTTACTGACGAAGAATATCAAAAATTACTCGATTTAGCCTCTCGTGAGAACCAATCATTAGGTTAATTCAATTTTTTTATACTATCTTAGGGCGCTGTTCCTGTTAGACCTGAACTGCTTAATGAGCTTAACCAAATACCAATACAACCAAGACTCGTGTACATACGAGGCAATAGAACCTACATACGGACAGAGGGTTAAACGCACACTTCTTTACTTTTTGGGGGCATCCATAGTAGCTATAGCTGGCGTATTGGTGGTTTTTAAGTATTTTCCTACACCAAAAGAAATAGACTTTAAAGCAGAACGTTATTTACTTAACGAACAATGGGCTTATTTATCTATTGAAGAAAAAAATATTAAATCAGCGCTAGCGTTAATGCAAATTAACGATGAAGAATTAAGAGAAATTTTAGAATTAGACTCATTATCATTTAATATTAGAAGTGCAGGTATTGGTGGTAGCGAAATACTGAGCGATGAAATTATTAGTAAATTGATTTTTAAATCTCAGGTTGTAGAGCAGTATAAAAAGATTGCCAAGCTAAAAGCGCAACTCTCCATACAAGCTTTATCGTTTGATACACTTACCAAATATGCCAAAGGTAGAAATTGGAATTGGTCACATGTTCCCGCTATTCAACCCGTGTCGCATAAAGAATTGCATCGCCTTTCAACTGTTTATGGTATGCGCTTTAATCCTGTATTAAAGCGTTATATGCCCCATAGAGGGTTCGATTTTATGGCGGATAGAGGAGATTCTATCTATGCTACTGCAGATGGCAAAGTGGTAATGGCTCGAATGACCATGGGAGGTTTTGGTAATCAAATAATGATAGACCACGACAATGGCTATAAAACCCGCTATGCACATTTGCAAAGAGGTAACGCTTTTGCAGTAAAAGAAGGAGACGAAGTAAAGCGTGGCCAACTTATTGGGTTTATGGGTAGTACTGGTCGATCTGCTGGTCCTCACCTACATTACGAAGTGCTTAAAAACGGCAAACAAGTGAACCCAATTGGCTATTTTCAAGTAGAGCTAAACCCTGAAGCTTACGAAAAAATGCTCCTTTTGGCTAAAGAGAATGAAGCTCCAATGGATTAATCCCCATTGCATAAAATAGAAGCACAAAAAGAGCAAGCCTTGGAGGGCTTGCTCTTTTAACCTGAATTATTCATGCGTTTAGATTGGTTTTGAGTTTATTTTTAAAATGTTTATGAATAGTTCAGGTTAAAAAATAAAACAATTTATTAGTTTATAACAGAGATACTTCTTTCCAAGTAGTTCCATTATGAAAGTAAAGTTTACCATTGGTGGCCACATACAGGTCGCCCATTACACCTCCTGCTGGAGGTGAACTCAACGGATTAAGATGCATTACCTTGTAGATAGTAACTTTAGACTCCTGCACCATTAGAGAGGGGGTAGCATTAAACCCAACTAGTAATGAATTTGATTGATTATTGGCTAATTGAGTGGAGGAAGAAGTTGAACCAGTACCGATAACAAAAGCATTTAGTTGATTAGTGTATAATTTTCTTCCCAAAGCAAGAGAATAAGAACCTAGTGCCGACACCTCATTTCCCATTGCGATGGATGATGAACCACCCGCCACGGCAGTTGACCCTTGTGCAAAAGAGGAGTTCCCTGAGGCAGTTGAACTAATACCAAAAGCTGCTGAGTAGCTTGCGCTTGCACTTAAGCTAGCACCTGCAACAAAAGAGTTACTGCCACTAGCAATTGAGCTTTGCCCAAAGGCGGTAGAATAATTTGCCGTAGCTTGCGTTGCACTACCAAATGCTGATGCACCAATACCCGAGGCCGTGGTGCCACTGCCTACAGCAAATGAAGAAGATCCGCTTGCGATAGTATTATAGCCGAATGCGGCAGAAAAAATACCTGCACTTGCATTATTCCATTGGGTGCTATTAACCTCACCAGCCCTAAATGCTCCTTTGCTTTTATCAAAATACATTCTGCTGTTTAAAGCAGCACTTGCTTGATCTAACCTATAAGAACCGAACACAAAATCATCGGATGCATAACTAGGGTCATTACTGGCTTTTCCATTAGAAGTTACTCCTGAAGTAGTTTTAAATGGGCTATTAAATTTAGATAAATCAACCGCTTTATCAGCCTCTGCATCATCTTCTAAGGATAAATACAACGTAGAACCTGAAAGAGCAAAGTAATCCACAGTTTGATCATCGGTTCCTGTACCATCTTTCAATGGAGAAAGATCAACTACTTGGGCAGCTTGCCCATCATTTTCTAACGATAGGTATAAACCTCCATTGGCCAATAAAACAAACTCGTCTATCACTTGATCATCAGTACCTCCACCTCCAGGTAATACAACACTATTCCCATTTGAGATTGAAAGTGTTGTACCTGAAAGAGATAAGCTTTGGCTATCAGTACCTGTTCCATCTTGTACTGAAGATAGGTCAACGGTATTCTTGCCAGAAATAGACAAATTAGTGCCGCTCAGGGCTAGTGTTTGTAACTCATTGGTTGTGCTTCCATCAACTTCTGATGTTAAGTACCCATTATTAGCTACAAAGCCATCTACTTCTGCTTCAGTAAGATTAGTATCAGTATCTAGCCCAGAAAGATCAACAGTGTTTTTGCTTGAAATAGACAAGTTAGCACCGCTTAAAGCTAACGTTTGTAACTCATTGGTTGTGCTTCCATCAACTTCTGATGTTAGGTATCCATTATTAGCTACAAAGCCATCTACTTCCCCTTCTGTGAGATTGGTATCCGTATCTATACTACTAATATTAATAGAGTTACCTCCACTGATGGCTAAGTTTGTGCCGGTAAGTGAAATTACCTGTGCATCAGTACCAGTACCATCCTGCAAGCTGGAAAGGTTTACGTTATTTCCATTAGAAATAGAAAGGGTTGTGCCACTTAAAGATAGTGTTTGTTCATCTGTATTTGAACCAGCAAAAGGAGAAAGGTCGATGGCTGTAGCACTTGCATTGTTTGTAATTTTTAAAGTAGAACCCACTAATGATAAGTCCTGAATCTCATTGGTTATACTCCCATCGATTTCAGTACTTAAATATCCATTATTAGCTACAAAGGCATCTACCTCAGCTTCTGATAATTGCGTATCTGTATTTGCCTCAAACCCATCTTGTAAAGCTGATACATCTAATGTGTTACCTCCAGTAATTGTGAGGTTCGTGCCTACTAAGGATAGTGATTGGGCATCAGTATTGGCTTCAAAGCCATCTTGCAAGGCAGAAACATCAAGCGTATTGCCTCCTGTTATGGAAAGATTGGTTCCTGCTAATGATAACGTTTGCCCATCAGTGTTTGCTTCGAAACCATCTTGAATACTTGCTAAACTAACTGCATTTCCATTGGAAATAAATAAATTTGTCCCTGTTAAACTTAATGTTTGTTCATCAGTATTAGATCCTGAAAAAGGAGCTAAATTTATTTCTGTAGCAGTTGCATTATTAGTGATTTTTAAAGTTGACCCCACTAACGACAAATCCTGAATTTCATTGGTAGCATCACTATCGGTGTTATCTGCGTTAGTGATAAAACCTGCATCGTTTACCAAATCGCTCACATTTACGGGTGCATTTATCAAGTCTCCAAAATCTCCACTAAATACATTTTCTGCCGTTTTTGCATGCAAGGCATAAGGTACCGAAACCAATTCTGAAACACCCATGGAAGTGTAGCTTTCACCCCCTTCAAAATCGATACTTAGTTCTACAAACGCTTTGTTTTCCCAATCAATCCCAGAAAAAGCGCCTAACTCAACACTGCCATCGCCAATTTGTAAACTAAACAAGCCATACTGATTGGTAGTAACAGTGTGAGTTTCCGAATAAACAATAGTGCCACCCGAATCGACTGTTCTGATCTGAATTTGTATTCCTAATTTTTGGTTAACCAGTAACGTCCCATCAGCACTTCTGGCAACTCCCTGATAATTAATTTTTTCTGGGGTAGTATTTGCTAAAGCACCAACGGTTGCTAACCAATATAATCCTAGTAGTAATAGTTTTTTCATTATTTGTAAATTTTATTATTTCTTAATTATTCTATACACATTATTGTTCGTAGCATCTGAAAGGCGCATCATGTACACCCCTCCTGGCAAATCCATAAAATCTACCTGTTGGATATGGCCACGAGTATATAAAGTAAATTCGCGTACAGCTATTCCTGTTTGGTTATAGACTACCCCGTTAATTTCAGACGAAATAGTTCCTTTGGATTCAACCTTAATGTTTACATAATTTGTAATTGGATTAGGATAAATTTCAACCTCCGCTAAGAGGTCATTTTCTAGCCCATTAACCAACTCAACTTCCAACGAAAAAGGCTGAATAAAGCCAACACTAACATGGTTATTAGCTGTTTTAATATGACCAATAACGGACTCGCCCATGCTAACTGTTATTTGATTCTCATTGGCAAAATGAGTACCCGAGCTATTGATAACATTTTGCTCAACAGATTGAGCATTTAAGCCCAATGAGAAGCTAATAGCGAGAGCAAAAAAGAGTATTGTTTTTCCCATAATTTGAGTGATTTTTACTCAAATCAAGAAATAAAAAAGCATCTGAATTGGCTTAGTTAAGAATTCGGTAAGGGTAAATCAGAATTCGGTAAGAATAAAAAAGAATTTGGTTGGGTTAAGAAATCAGCTTTAGTAGTTCCTCTTTTTTACGCCTCGAAACGGGTAGAATTGCCCCATTTTCTAAGGTTAAGTACCCCCCTTCAGATTTTACATAGCTACTGATAAAAGAAATATTAACTAAATATTTTTGATGAGTTCTAAAAAAACCATCGTCCTGTAACATTTGATCGTACTCTTTCAAGGTTTTAGAGATTACTAATTTTTCGCCATTTTTTAAATGCACATTGGTATAGTAATTATCAGATTCGCAATAGGCAATATTTTGTGGCTCCTCCAATCTCAACCCTTGCAACGAAGGAAATGCTATTTTTTTTAAGGTACTCCTATTAAGTAATAGTGCTTCTAACTTTTGCTCAATTTGATCTAGCCTATTGGTATCTGTTAATTTATTTACAGCCTCAATAAGCTCTTCAGGGTTTATGGGTTTAAGCAAATAATCGATAGCGCTATACCTAAATGCTTTTAGTGCATACTGGTTATAGGCCGTTACAAATATTAAATCGAACGATAAGCCTTTAACTCCTTCTATTACATCAAATCCTGATCCATCATCCATTTCAATGTCTAAAAAAACCACATCAGGTGCATTCTTTTTGATAGAAGCAATTCCATTTTTTACACCGTTTGCCATATCTGTAATTTGCAACGATGGGCAGTATTTAAGTATAAACGAACTTAGTGTTGCCCTGCTTTTTTCTTCATCGTCAATAATAATAGCCCGCTTCATATTAAAAAATTAATGGAATTAACAATTCTACTTTTGTTCCTTTTGCGTTACCTTCATCATCTTTTAAATCAATAATCGAAATCTTAAATATTTCGCCTCTTTCTTGGTTAAAAAACCGAATTCGATCATTTGTTAAAGCCGTAGATAACGATTTGTGACTAGTCGATTTTTTTAACTTCGCACCCCTTCCAACCCCATTATCAATCACTTTGCAAAGCATCACCTCATCCTCAGTCTCCTTAAAGTAAATATCAATTTTACCACCACTTGATTTGCCTTTCATACCGTGAATAATTGCATTTTCAATAAATGGCTGCACCAGCATAGGAGGCACTTTAACCGAGTGGTCTGCAATTTCGATATGTAACTGATAGGTAAATTTACCTTCAAACCTTAATTTCTCCAATTCAAGATAAAGTGTTAACGTTTCAATCTCTTTTTCTAAATCAATATGCTCCTGTGTACTGTTTTCGAGAATATTGCGTACCAATAAAGAAAATTTAGACAGAAAAACTTCCGCTTGATAGGTGCTGTTGGTAGAAATATAACTCTGAATTGAATTAAGGGCATTAAAAATAAAGTGCGGATTCATTTGTGAGCGCAACATACGTTGTTCAATTTCCATCTTTTTAAGAGCTAATTTATGGCGTTTTTGCTCTTGCTTTTTTCTGTAAAGAATAAAAACGATTATGAAAGCAAACACGAAGAAACCAAACACACCTATTAATATCAACCTAAGCTTTTTGTCTTCTGCAAGCTCAATTTCTTTAAGCAAATTTGCTTCTGTTAACACAGCTATATCTTTTTCCTTTTTTTCAAATTCATACTTTGCCTCCAAACGATCTACTTCTTTCGCTTTTTCTTGCGTAAATAACGAATCTTTAAAAGAGGCGTAAAGTTTGTAATTTTTATAGGCAAGATGCTCATTATTTAAGTTTTCGTAAGCTATACTTAAATTATAAGCTGTTGTTTTTTGCTCTTGGATGTCGTCATACTCCTCATAAAGCGTCATACAAGCGTTGCTCACTTCTAATAAATTCTTCCATTCTTTTGTTCTTGCGTACAAATCGCCCAATAAATTAAGTGATGTAATTCTGCTCCGTAAGTCATCCGAATTTGCAAATAATTCAACTCCTTCTTTTAAAATAACTCTGGCAGTATCTAACTTGTTTAAATGCATATAGATATAACCAATATTCATTTTAGTGCTTGCATTCGCTCTGTTATTTACACCTCCATTGAGCCTATAAGCCTGTTGGCTATATTCCAGTGCCCTATTATATCTTTTAGTTTCTACATATATAGAAGCCAGGTTTGCATACATATTTACCATTGCATTTGTATCGGTTTCGTCAATGGCCAAACTAAGCCCTTGATCCAAATACTGCTCGGCTTCAGTATATTCTTCTTGTGCCAAATGAATAATTCCAAGAATATTATAGCAACCGATTATGGAATTGGCATCAGCGTATTGTAGCCTAAGTTTTAGAGATGATTGTATGCTTTCAACAGACTGAGAATAGTTACGAGCATAGTAGTACCCTAACCCAATACTATAAAGGCAGTTAGCCAATAGGCCATCTACCTTTTTAACATTGCTAGAGGTATAAGAATCACCAAACTTTGCAGCAGCCTCTTCCCAAAAATAAATGGCACTATCAAGTTGATTTTGTTTAAATTTTTTAAGACCTATTGCGTAATTGATGTTTGCAATTTGCAGTGTGTTTGCAAGTTTTACTTCATAAGCTCGTGCCTTAACAAAAGAGCTTATGGCCGAATCGTTATCTGAGTGCAAAATCCCAATCTTATAAAGAATAGATGCACGTACCGAATCTGTTTTAGCACTACCAAACGCCTGTTCTAACGAATCAATTTCTTGCGCCATTGAAAAAGAAGTAACCGATAATAAGCAGATAAATAAAAAGGCATATTTAATCACAAAAATTAAATTAGTTGCTAAAACACGTAAGATACTAATTTGGTAGACTAAGAAAAATTTTCAAACTAATTCTTAATTATGTTTACATAATAAATCTCATTTTTGCTGCATACATATTATTATGCAAGCTGTTAAACTACTTTTCATACTTTCTTTTTTATTCGTTTTTTCGTGTAAAACACAAAAAATAACAAGTACAACTAGTACTCCCCCTATTGATTCGGTTGAAGTGGTTCTTCCAAAAATTGATACTGTAATTATAGAAGAAGTACAAGACTCCGTAGAAATATTTGCCCATCGCCTCTTAAAAGACACCATTATAATTACTGCTGTGGGTGATATGATGCTGGGCACCAACTACCCCAACGAAAGCTATTTACCTCCCAATAAAGGCAAAAATCAATTAGCTCAAGTTGATAGTTTATTAGCTGGAGGAGACATACTTTTTGGAAATTTAGAGGGCGTAATTTTAAACGAAGGCGGTAGGCATAAAAACTGCAAAAACCCTAAAACCTGTTACATCTTTCGCAGCCCTGAATACATGTTATTGCGAATTAAAGAAGCAGGCTTTAATCTAATGAGTGTAGCTAATAACCATGCAGGTGATTTTGGAACAAAAGGCAGAAACAACACAAGTCGGATATTCGATAGCCTTGATATACATTATGCGGGTAACGCAAACCAAGCATATACAATATTTAAGTTAGATGGAATGATCTATGGATTTGCTGCCTTTGCCCCCAATGTGGGCACTCCAAGTATTAATAATTTAGATTCGGCTAAAAGAACTATTCAGCACTTAGATTCATTGGTTGATATTGTTATTGTATCGTTTCATGGAGGTGCCGAAGGAAGTAAACACACCCACGTAACCAAAAAACGAGAATATTTTTATGGCGAAAACAGAGGTAATGTACACCAATTTGCACACGCTATGATTGATGCTGGTGCAGATGTTATTTTAGGCCACGGGCCTCACGTTCCTCGAGCAATGGAAGTATATAAAAAAAGATTTATTGCTTATAGCCTAGGCAATTTTTGCACCTATGGTCGTTTTAATTTAAGTGGCAATAATGCGTTAGCACCTATTATTAAAATTAACATTAATGCGCAAGGTGAGTTTTTAAATGGCCAATTAATAGCCGCTAAACAAATTGGCAGAGGAGTACCAATACCCGACCCAAATGGTAAAGTTATTAAGCTTATAAAAAAATTAAGTGAAGAAGATTTGCCTGAATCTGAAATTTCTATTGATGAATCAGGGAATATTTTTTATCTTCACAAATAATTAGAGAAAAATGCCCTACGTAGAAAAAGAAATAGAAAAGATTTACTACACCATTGGTGAGGTGGCAGAGCGCTTTGGTGTAGCCACTTCTCTTATTCGTTTTTGGGAAAGTGAATTTTCAATACTGCATCCTAAAAAGAACAAAAAAGGCAATAGGCAGTACACAAAAGACGATATTGAGAAACTCAAATTGATTTATCATTTAGTAAAAGACCGAGGGTTT
>JALSJD010000123.1 GCA_026989535.1 Cyclobacteriaceae bacterium | reverse complement strand
TATGAGATTCTTCATTTCACATTTTCTGTTTTTAACAGAAAATGTTCATTCTGAATGACGTTTTTTTATTGCCGTTAAAATAACAAATCCCTCAGATAGTATTTATTTTCAAAAAATATTACTAGCTTGGTGTGGCGTATAATAATTTTTCACTACAACAACCTATGGCAAAGCCAACCTATTATGCAATAATGCTCATCGATGATAATGAGATAGATAATCTTATTAATCAAAAAATGATTGAAGCTGCGAAAATTACCGAGCATATTTACACCCACACCGGAGCGAGGAGTGCTATTGAATTTTTGCGAAATATTGAAAAATTAGATGCTGCATCCACTAATAATGTGCTGCCTGAACTTATCTTTTTAGATATTGATATGCCATTAATGGATGGCTTTCAATTTTTAGATGAGTTTGGAAATTTATCGGAGGCAACTAAAGAAAAGTGCAGTATTGTAATGCTCACATCTTCCATTAGCCCAGCCGATGTAAATCGCTCTAAAAAATACAATTACGTGCGTAAATATATTAATAAACCACTCACATTAGAGAACTTAGAAAAGTTTAAGAGCTAAGTTATTTCTTAGTATAGCTTACTAAAAACACGCCACCAAAAATCATAATAGAATACAGTGTACTGGCAAGTGTTAGCTCATCGCCTCTAAAAATAATAGCAATTAAGGTGGCAAACAAAGGCTGTAAGTAAATATAATACCCCACCAGTGCAGGGCTCACAGTTTTAAGCGACCATAGATTGAGTAAATAGGACAAAAAGGTGCCTCCAATAATTATATAAGTAATACTCGCCCAAATTTCCCAATCAAAACTTACCCAGTCTATTCCCAATAATTCTTGGTAGCCAAACGGGATAACCATAAAACTGCCAAAAAGGAATATCCATTTAATTACGGTAAGTGCATTATACTTTTGCATCAATGGTTTTACAATTACCAAATAAATGCTGTACGAAATAGCGTTTACTACTATAAATAAGTTGCCAGTAAATGTGCTATTAGTAAAATCTGCCCCTTGCGAAGTAATAAGGAGAATAGCTCCAGAAGCACCCAACCCGATGCCCATAAATTTGAGCCAGGTGATTTTATCTTTTAATAAAAAATAAGAAACGATTAACACAAAAATGGGTGTAGAGGTCATTATTACAGAGCCCAACATAGGCGAAGTGAGGCTTATCCCTTTAAAGAAAAAGATTTGATTAATGGCTACCCCAAATAAGGCAGAGAAAAAGAAACGCAACAAATCTTTTGAAGCAGGCATTTTTGAGGTGCCAGCAAACTTATGAAATGTCCAAAATAGAAAAGTTGCTATTGGCACTCGAAAGGCGATGATTCCTACTGCACTAATATGCTCGGGCATTATTATTTTGGCCACCGTATAATTGATGCCAAATAATAAGCTTACAAATGCCAAAACCAAGTGTACTTTAAGCGGTGACTTCATAGATTAATCAAATGATTTTGCGAATTTAGCGTTTCAAACTGACTAATGCCTTACATTGATCGATTCTAAAATTCCGTTAGCCGAACGTATGCGCCCTTCCTCCTTAGAGGAGTTGATTGGGCAAGAGCATTTGGTGGGTAAAAATGGGGTGCTACGAACTGTAATTAATAGCGGCAGTTTGCCTTCTATGATTTTATGGGGACCTCCCGGAGTGGGCAAAACAACCATTGCCAACATTATTGCTAATGAAATAAAAAGCCCTTTTTTTACCATTAGTGCAGTAAGTGCAGGAGTAAAAGAGGTACGAGAAATTATTGCCAAAGCCAAACGATTGGCCAAAACTGTATTATTTATTGATGAGATTCATCGGTTTAATAAATCGCAGCAAGATGCTTTGCTTGGAGCTGTGGAAAAAGGAATAATTACGCTAATTGGTGCAACCACCGAAAACCCTTCGTTCGAAGTTAACTCTGCACTTTTATCAAGATGCCAGGTTTATACACTTAACCCATTAACCCAAAAGCATTTAGAGTTATTGGTAAACAATGCCTGCAAAAATGATGTAGAACTATCAAAACGAAAAATTGAATTTAAGGAGACAGAAGCATTATTTAATTTATCAGGAGGAGATGCTCGCAAATTGCTAAATTTGGTAGAGCTATTGGTGGAGTCATCCTTAGAAAAGAAAATAGTTATTACTAACAAGCTGGTGCAAACCAAAGCCCAGCAACGGGTGGCTATTTACGATAAAAGTGGTGAGCAACATTATGATATTATTTCTGCTTTTATAAAAAGCATTAGAGGTAGCGACCCCAATGCAGCGGTATATTATTTAGCCCGAATGATTGAAGGAGGCGAAGATGTAAAATTTATTGCACGTAGGTTATTAATTTTGTCTTCGGAAGACATTGGAAACGCCAACCCTACTGCACTTATTATGGCTACTAACTGTTTTCAGGCAGTAAGTGTAATTGGCTACCCCGAAGCACGCATCATATTATCGCAATGTGTTATATATTTAGCAACCTCACCTAAAAGTAATGCAAGTTATATGGCTATAAATTTTGCACAACAGTTAGTACAAAAAACAGGCGATTTGCAAGTGCCTATGGCCATTCGTAATGCACCCACCAAAATGATGAAAGAGCAAGGGTATGGCAAAGGATATAAGTACAGCCACTCCTACGAAGGTAATTTTGCTGCACAAGAATTTTTGCCAAAAGAAATTGCTAATACTGTATTATACGACCCCGGCAATAATGCCCGTGAAAACGAGCTTCGTAAACGTCTTAAAG
>JALSJD010000122.1 GCA_026989535.1 Cyclobacteriaceae bacterium | reverse complement strand
TAAAAGGATTTAATGGAGCCATTACTTCCATTGCTTCAACCAATAATAGAATTACTGCGCTTTGCGAAGACCAAACTGTGCGTGTATGGAATTTGGCTACTAATGAACTACTGGTCTCCGTGTATATTGCTCCCAAAGGTGAATGGGTAGCATGGACACCTCAAGGATATTACGATGCTTCGAGTGGAGGCGAAAAATACATGGGATGGCAAGTAGATTCGGAAGCTACTGAGTTATCTAAATTTTATAAGAGCAGTGTTTTTGCTTCCAAGTTTCATATACCCGAAATGGTAAAACAAACCATAGCAACAGGGAGCTTTGCACTCGCCAAAGAAAAAGAAATAAAGGCGACAAATATCCCCGTAAATGCACCAAAGCAGCAAAAAGTTGAAGTAACTTCCCCTTTAGAAGTTATAAATAATGCCCCAGGAATTGAGTGGATTACCCCAGAATTTCAAAATTCAGAGTTAAGCCAGCCTAAAATAACGATTAAGGCAAAAATAAAATCAAACTCCAAAATTAAGATGGTTAAAATTTTAATTAATGGCAGGCCTTCATCCAATAGCAGGGGAGTTGTTATTCCTAAGTCTGTTGGAGAATTTGATTTATTGGTAGAGCAAGATTTGATACTATTAAATGATATTAACGAGATACGAATTTTTGTTTCTAATCAAGAGGCCAAAATGGTTTCTGAAAAAAGAGTTATTAACTTATCAGGTGTTGGTGCCAGAGGTACAGGTCGTTCTTTGGATGTAATTAATTATTCAGATAAACCTGATTTATATATATTAAGTATTGGTGTTTCGGAGTATGAAAACTCAGAATATAGCCTTAATTATCCTGATGATGATGCCATAGCAATTGCCGATGTGTTTAAAAAAATTGGCGCCAAAGTGTATAAAGATATTAATTCTACCCAATTACTAAATAGCAAGGCAGGTAAAAAATCAATTTTAGAGGCGTTTGATAACCTTGAGCACAAGGTGCAAGCAAAAGATATGGTTGTTATTTTTATTGCCTCGCATGGAATTAACAAGAATAGAGAATTTTTTATATTGCCTTATGATGCCGACCTTATCCAAAAACCCGAAAATGTGGTTAGTTGGAAAGATTTAACAAAAACATTAAGTAAGTTGCCTTCGAATGTAATTGTAATAATTGATGCTTGCCGTAGTGGGCAGTTAGGCGCAAACCTTGCTCAATATAGTGCAAATAATACAGAGGCCATGCGTAATGCAGCAAGCGATGAAAATGGGCTGGTACTAATGGCGGCATCTACAGGCGGAGAGTCTGCTTTGGAAACATCCACTTGGGGACATGGGGCTTTTACATTGGCTATTTTAGAAGGTATTAAAGAGGGGAAAGCAGATGTAAAACCCGATGGAACCATTTATTTACGAGAGCTTGATTTTTATGTTTCGGAGCGCACTATTGAACTAACTAATAACGCACAACACCCTACTACCCAAAAACCAAGCACAATAAGTAGATTATCAATAATAAATTTAAATAAATAACGTATTTTTAAAATGTAAACCAATATAAATTATGAAACTAATAAAAACATTAACACTCGCTCTAGCTGTAGTATTTGCTTTTTCTACACTAACTGTTGCACAAACAAAAGATGTAAGAAAAAAAGGCAAAAAAGAGATTAAGAAAAAAGCAGTAAAAGAGGCTCGAAAAGAAGCCAAATCGTTTAAGAAACAAGGCTTTCGTGTATCCCCAGGGGCATTGCCTATGGAAAAACAAATTGAAACCGCTTGGATTCGGCAGTATGAAATTGACGATGACGGATACCCTCTTTACATTGTTGCATCAGGAAACTCAGTAGCTAACACACAAACAGCAGCTAAGCTCCAAGCTACAGAAGTGGCAAAATTAGAATTAGCAGGTTCTATTTCTACACAAGTGGCAGCTTTAATTGAAACCAATATTGCCAACCAGCAATTTAATGCTGAAGAAGCAGCTTCGGTTACCAAAACAGTAGCAGCAGCCAAAAACATTATTGCGCAAGAACTGGGTCGTACACTGCCTTTATTTGAAATTTACAGAACCCTTAAAAATAAAAATATAGAGGTTTTTGTAAGAATGGCTTATAACTCTGAAAAAGCAATGGCGGTAGCCCAAAAAGCTATCTCTAAAAAGCTAGAGGAAGAAACAGATATTGCACAAGACAAGTTGGAGAAACTAATGAAATGGGATAATTAACAAAACCCTAAAGGGATTTTTTAGATGCCGGACTTGTTCCGGCATCTCTTTTAAAATCGAGTAAGGTTTTAAAATGTTCCTGCGCCCGACTTTCGGGTAAGCACGATGTTTATATAACTGTTTAAGGCTTGTTAACTACAAACCAACCTTCTTTTTACGATGGCTATGAGAAAAATTTTACTACTAATTACACTCCTCTATATTTTTGATGCTGCTTATGCCCAAAAAGGCGCTCCAGATTGGCTCGACCCTTACAACCGAGAAGCTAAATATTCTTCTGATAAATATTTGGTAGGCCTTAGCTCGGAGCTGGTTCCTAAAGGCAAAAGTCTAGCCGATATTTACAAACAGCTTAATCAATTGTCACGTAATCAAATCATTGAGTCTATTCATGTAAATATTAAGTCAGAGACTAAAATGAATATCACAATTGTAAATACAGAGTCGAATCAATTGCTTGACCAAAACTCTGTTTCTATTTCAAAAGCAGAACTAGTAGGCTTAAAATTTGAGAATTATTATCATAAAAAGAAAAAGTTAGCTTTTTCTTTTTCGTATGTGAGCATTCAGGAGTTAGTAGATTATAATCTTAGCATCATTAAAACAAATACAGAAGCGATAGATAAAAATGTAACCCTTGCAGGAGCTAAAATTATAAGCGGAGATAAAGAAGGAGCTATTGAATTGCTTTTTGAAAGTCAGGTAAAAATGAAAGAGATTCAGCAATCTGCCGTGCTTCTTATGTCGCTTGGTATGGATAATAGGCTGGATTTTCATAAAATAGGCCAAATGAAGCTCGACATTGCGCAAGGAACCGATGATTTTTTTAACAAGGGTACGTTAAATGTACACGAATTATCCTCTTTTTATGCGTATGGCTTGCAGTTGCAAATTGGTGATTCGCCCTTTTCAGTTTGCACGGGCAAAATAATGTATCAAAACTCAGAAAATGAAAGCCGTTTTTCTAGGAAATTTAAAAATCAAATATTAAATAAGCTTAGCGACCTTGAATCTGTTAAACTAGCCGAATCCGGGTGTGATTTTACCTTTCAGGGTATGTTTACAGAGGCCAATGGCAAAGTAGTAATGGTAACCGATTTTGTTGATAACAACGGCAAAGTGAAGGCTACAGTAAATAATAAGTTTCCACTAGCCTCGGTACAATTTGGCGACCTTGCTTTTTTACCAAAAAATTTCGAGTATATAAAAGACCTTTCTTCCATTAAATTAATAACTGAAAAACCCGATTTTCTGATAAAAAAAGTAAACTTGTATAAACATCCCATTAAAATTAGGCTGTCAACCGCTTCGGTTGCTCTTGCTGATATACCTGTCCACTTCACTATTTCAAAAGGTGAATCAATTCAATATGAAGGCGATATTATTTCCGATAAATCAGGAACAGCAACGTTAATTTTAAATAAAGATCAAATAAAAAGAAGCGGAAAATTAGTTTTAAATACGACTGTTAATGTTGCTGCTTTACTTGATATTGCTGCTGATGCTGAGTTTTATAAAAAGGTGCTTCTGGAAAATCCTCCACAAAAACTACAAACAAAATTAAATATTATTGCACCAACTGTTTACATTAATTCCTCAGAGGCTGGTCTCGGTAATAAAATGGAAATCCCATTATTAGGGCCAGCTATCAAAAAAACATTGATAGATATGGACTATAAGTTTGTTGATTCAGAAGCAGCAGCAGATTATACTTTAATTATAGAAGCCTCCACAAGAAAAGGACAAAGCTCGCAATATATGTTTTTTTCTTATTTAGATGCTACCATTGCTATGCGCGAAACCAGCACAGATAAGGAAATTTACAAAAATGGCTTGAGTAGTGTAAAAGGAGGAGGCTCAAGTTATGAGCTAGCAAGCATTAGAGCTTATGAAAAAGCAGTTGATAATTTTATTAAAGACTTTATCAGCAAACTTGGTGAGTAAATATATTACCAGCAAGCATAAAAATTAAAAACTATTAGTAAAACTTAACCTACAAAAAATGAGAAATCAACTATTTATTAAGGCAGTTTTGAGCCTACTTATAATTGCATTAGGCCACTTTGCTATGGCACAAGGTAATTTTAAATACCACTATATTGTACCACCAGATTTAGGTGATAGAATGGAAGGAATTAAGAAAATTGCATTTCTTGATTTTAAATATACGCCACCCATAGAAGAAGGTGCTGTAGAAGTAGTAGAAGAGTATGATGCTGGTGATGAACTGGTTAAAATAATGATTGAAAAGCAAAAGAAGGAGCTTTTAGGAGAAGAGGAATATAATAGGCTTCAGTCTGCCAAACGTAGTAGCGATGGTGGTAATATCATGGGGGGGGCTTTAATATCTAATATGACTTCGATATTGCTTATACCTGACAGAGGCAAAACTTTGGGTTTTAAGTTTTTGATTGAGGGAATGAGAACAGATGTTTATACAATAGTTGATAGGGCTACCATAGATAAAGTGTTGAGCGAGCAACAATTTCAGCTAAGTGGAGTAGTTGATGGAGAACAAATGTCGGAAATTGGTATGCTTCTTGGAGCCGATGCCATTGTTACTGGTGATCTTGTTTCTACCAAAACAGATGAACGCCTTGACGAAAGAAGAGAGGAAGTGAAAAAAGCGGTTAAGTACACAGACGATGAAGGGGAAGAAAAAACAAAGTATGTTTTGGACTACTATAAATATGTTTACCCCGTAAGAAGAACAGTAACTACGGCATTAAATATTCAAGTTGTATCGGTAAAAACAGGGGAAGTTCTTGGCACTAAAGCATATACAGAAACAGCTTCTAACACCAAAGAAAGAACCTTTAAAAGAGCGAGGCCCTCTTCTTATGTAAAAAAATACCCCAATTACTCAGAACTGCAATCTGCAGATGCCCTTATTAGAAAAACAATTAACCCACTAAGCCAATCAGGAGCTAATTTAATCGCTCCAAGGTTTGGGGCTATAAGCATGAAAATTTCGAAGGTTAAGGCCAAGGAGTTTAAAAAAATAGCAAAAGAAGCAGCGGTTTACCTTAAACAAGCTAGGTTAGAGAAAGCGTATGCTATGTACAAAAATATTTATGATGCTGATCCATACATTACCGAAGCAGCTTTTAATTTAGGAATGATTTACGAAGCAACTGGCCAGTATGAGAAAGCATTGGAATACTATGAAGCAGCAAGAGAAAGTGCTGTTAAAAACTCGAACGAGAAAAAATATACCCAAGCTATCGACAGGGCTGAAAAAGATATAGAAGTGCTAGAACTAATGGCGGCACTAGATGTTAAGTTGGAAAAGCAATATTTTTCTGACGCAGGAGGTGCAAGCTTAATGGCCGAAAAAGCACAAACAAAAGGGAATCCTAAAAAGGATAGATTTAATGTATATGAAAAAGCCGATGACAGCTCTGCCATTATTGGTAAAGTGCCCGGAGGAAGAGGGTACCCTATGTTTAGTGTGGAAGGCGATTGGACATTGATAGAGATTGTAGGAGGCAAAAAAGGCTATATTGAAAATAAGAACTTGAAATAGATTGTTATTTTTTTGCATAAAAAAACACTATCCACATAACATCGGATAGTGTTTTTTTATGAACGAAGGTTTTTAGGAAAAATGATGGGTTAGAGTGCGATATAACTCAAATACTGGTAACCCCATTACATTATAATACGAGCCTTGAATGCTAGAAACCCCAATTAACCCAATCCAATCTTGTATTCCATAGGCTCCTGCTTTATCATACGCTTTGCCCGATTTTACATAATGCTCAATTTCGGCAGTAGATAACGAACCAAAGGTAACTTTTGTAGAAACATCAAATGAATGAACCTCGTTGTTGGCTCTAATGCTAACCCCTGTAATAACTTCGTGTGTATTACTCGATAATTGCGTTAGCATTGCTATTGCTGCATTAGCTGAATTAGGCTTTTCTACTACTTTACCATTCGCAATTACAATAGTATCAGCAGTAATAACAATATGATGTTTGGCTAAAAAATCGTGTGCCTCTCCTTTTAAGTTAGCCAGGTACAGAGCAGCCTCTTTTGGCTTAATGTTATCAGGTATTTGTTCTTCAACTTTAACTGTTTGCACGTTAAAAGGGAACTCCAATTTATGCAAGAGTTCTTGCCTTCTGGGCGAAGCTGAGGCTAGAATAATAGGGTATTTTAATTGAATCATTTAGAGACTCTTTTTTTCCAGTTTGAATTTGCCTTTTTTGTAGTTGGTGGTTGATTTGTAGAATTTACGTCCTCTTTATAATAAATTATGGCCATTAAAGCAGCTATTTTCTCTTGGGTTTCATCCTCAGTTTCTAAACTGTTATGGTCAAAAAATTTCTCAACAAATTTGGTATCGAAACTTCCATTAATAAATGCCTCATGCTCAAATACAAATTTGCAAAACGGCAGGGTGGTTTTAATACCTGTAATGGTGTATTCATCGATGGCCCTAATCATTCGTTTACGTGCTTCGTCTCGTGTTGCACCATAGGTAATCAATTTCGCAATCATAGGGTCGTAATAGATAGGAATTGTCATTCCTTGCTCAAATCCATCATCTACTCGTATGCCATAGCCTTGGGGGCGCATATAAGAGGTTAGTGTGCCAATATCTGGCAAAAAATTATTTTCAGGGTCTTCGGCATACACACGCACCTCAAAGGCATGGCCGTTCATTTTTACATCTTCCTGATTTAGTTGCAATGGTTTGCCTTCGGCAATTAATATTTGCTCTTTTACCAAATCAATACCCGTTATTAATTCGGTTACAGGGTGCTCTACCTGCAACCTAGTATTCATCTCAAGAAAGTAAAACGAACCGTTTTCATAAATAAACTCTACTGTGCCTGCTCCATAATAGTTGCACGATTGTGCTACTCGCACGGCTGCTTCTCCTATTTCTTTGCGCAAGTCTTCAGAAATAACCATAGAAGGAGCCTCTTCAATTACCTTTTGATGCCTCCGCTGTATGGAACATTCGCGCTCAAATAAATAGAGCGTTTTACCATGTTGATCTCCTAAAATTTGTACTTCAATATGTTTATTCGATTCAATGTATTTTTCGATAAAAACAGAGCCATCTCCAAAAGAGGAGGTAGCCTCGCTAATAGCAAGGTTCATGTTTTCTTCGAGTTCGTTTTCATTATAAACCACCCGCATCCCTTTTCCACCACCACCTGCGCTCGCTTTGATAAGAATTGGATAACCAATTTCCAACCCTAATTTTTTAGCGTATTCAGGGTCGGTAATGGCTTCGTCAGTACCTGGTACCATAGGAATATCATAGGCACCTACTGCTTTTTTTGCAGCTAATTTATTGCCCATTACTCGAATAGCTTCCGAAGATGGGCCAATAAAAATAAGACCAGCTTTTTCAACATTATCTGCAAAGGCAGCGTTTTCAGATAAAAAACCATACCCAGGGTGAATAGCATCTACCTTAAGTTGCTTGCAAAGTTTAATAATTTTATTTCCTAACAGATAAGACTTTGCCGAAGGAGGAGGGCCAATTAATACAGCTTCATCTGCCGCAAATACATGTGGAGATTTCCGGTCTGCTTCGCTAAACACAGCGACTGTTTTAATACCCATTTCTTTGGCAGATCTAATAATTCTAAGAGCAATTTCTCCACGGTTGGCAATAAGTACTTTTTTAATTTTTGGCATTTTGTAACAGTTTTATACAATAGTACAAAACAGAAGCAAGCAATGCAGGGGTTTAGAATAAGATTTTTGTGATTTATGCCATCTACCTATTCACCCATTAAAGGTTTATTTTTAGCCACTAGGTCACGAAGTCTCCAAGTTTCACAAAAAGTTATGTGCTTTAAGTTATTATTTTGTGGTTCTTTGCCCGCTAGGCTAGCGGGTGGTGGCTATGCTTTTTTGGGTGAACAGTTACCATCTACTTAAAATACAAATTCTATTCAATTATTAATAGGCGCATTTTACGTATATTTGCGACTTTTAAAACAGAGTGATAAGTGGTGTCTTTAAGAAAATAGGTCTTTTTTATAAAATGAATTATTATTGATGAGATGTTTTTTTAGAGGCACTAAGTACTATAAACCGATTAGATAGTGGATATATTTAAAAAATTAATGCTCGATAGAGGACCTCTTGGTAAGCATGCGAATGTAGAAGAAGGGTATTTCATGTTTCCTAAACTTGAAGGGGAGATTGCCCCAAGAATGAAATTTAGAGGAAAGGAAGTGCTCACATGGAGTCTTAATAACTACTTGGGGTTAGCAAACCACCCCGAAGTACGAAAGGCAGATGCTGATGCGGCCAAAGAGTGGGGGCTGGCTTATCCGATGGGCGCAAGAATGATGTCGGGCAATACTGTATTTCATGATCAGCTTGAAGACGAGTTAGGTGCATTTGTGCAAAAAGAAGCTTGTATGCTCCTTAATTATGGGTATCAAGGCATTATGTCGGTAATTGATGCCGTTGTTGACCGAAGGGATGTAATTGTGTATGATGCTGAATCGCACGCTAGTATTGTAGATGGGGTTAGACTACATATGGGTAAACGATTTGTATATCCTCATAATAATATTGAGAACCTGGAGAAACAACTGGAGCGCGCCCAAAAGATTATTGATGAAACAGGAGGGGGAATCCTTGTGATTACAGAAGGCGTATTTGGTATGTCGGGTAATATGGGTGATTTAAAAGGGGTGGTTTCGTTACGTAAAAAGTTTGATTTTCGATTATTGGTAGATGATGCTCATGGCTTTGGGACCATGGGAGAAACAGGTGCCGGAGCAGGAGAGGCACAAGGGGTGCAAGATGAAATTGATCTTTATTTTTCAACCTTTGCAAAATCAATGGCAAGCATTGGAGCTTTTATTGCAGGCAATAAAAATATAATTGAATACTTAAAATTTAATACCCGCTCACAGATTTTTGCAAAATCGGTACCGATGCCGTTAGTTGTAGGAGCACTAAAAAGGTTGGAGCTGCTTAAATCCAAACCTGAGCTGAGAGAAAAACTTTGGAAAATTGTTGATGCGCTGCAAGATGGGTATAAAGAAAATGGGTTTAATATTGGCACAACCAAAAGCCCAGTAACACCAGTAGTTCTTAATGGTACGGTAGGCGAAGCGGCCAACCTAGCCATGGATTTGCGCGAAAATTACAGTGTTTTTTGTTCCGTTGTTATCTATCCGGTAGTACCAAGAGGAACTATCATTTTAAGGATTATTCCAACAGCAGAACACACCTTGGCAGACGTAGAGCAAACAATTAGTGCTTTCGTAAATGTGAAGAAAAAACTAGATGATGGTTACTATAAAGAGCAAAAATTAGTAGAATTTACTGAATAATCGCCAAATAATATGGTTCGAGTGTTGTTTTAACCACATTTTAACTATATTGGCTAAATAATAATTTTAATAAATAATAAATAACCTTAAAACTTTAAACTGAAATGAAAAGATTCGAAGAATTACAAAACCTTGTTAATGGACTTGAAGGCGATTTTGAAAAATTCTATGACAAAAGCAATAACGCTGCTGGAACTAGAGTAAGAAAAGGAATGCAAGAAATGAAAAACTTAGCTCAAGACATTCGTAAGGAAGTTCAAGACAAAAAGAACAACGGATAGTCTTTACAAAGATTTTAAAGAAGGGTGGCTAAAAACCACCTTTTTTTATGTCTAAAATTTTGCTAACACTACCGCAATGGCATCTTTAAGAGGTTTGGTTGCTGGTAGCAGAGGCAGTCGCACATTATTTGTTCCAATATTAAGTTGAGCTAATAGCTCTTTAAGCCCTGTGGGATTGCCTTCTGCATACATTAAATCATTCATTTCTTTTAGCTTATCAGCCCATTGTTTACTCAATTCAACCTCTCCTTTAAGAGCCGCTGTTATAAGTTGCTTAAACGCTTGAGGCATCGCATTAGCCAATACAGAAATAGCCCCTTTGCCACCTAATTTAGTAATGGCAGGGGTAAGCATATCGTCTCCAGAAGTAAGCATAAACTCTTTAGGTGTTCCTGCAATAATTTCCTCTACTTGTTTTAAGTTACCAGAGGCTTCTTTAATACCCATAATGTTAGGGTGATTAGCTAAACTAATAGTCGTATTTGATTCCATATTAGAGCAGGTTCTGCCAGGCACATTATAAAGGATAACAGGAACGGGTGAAGCATCTGCAATTTTTGTAAAATGTGCAACTATACCTGCTTGGGTTGGTTTATTATAGGCAGGGGAGGCCGAGAGTATGGCAGTTATGCCTTGTAAGTTAAGGGTTGATAACCGGTTGATTATGGCAGCTGTGTTGCTGCCTCCCAGCCCAAATACAACAGGTAAATTACGAGGGTTATTGGCTAATACAAATTTAAGTACCTTTTCTTGTTCCTTGTTTGATAGCGTAATAGCCTCGCCCGTAGAGCCCATTACTACCCAGTAATCGGCACCATTAGTAGAAGTATGTTTTAATAGGCGTAAAAGTGCATCGTAATCAATTATACCATTTGCGTTAAAAGGAGTAGCTAAGGCTACCCCTAATCCTATTAATTGTTCCATTATCGTATATTTTTAGTGTAAGAATATACACTATCAACCATATTTGAATCCTTGGCAGTTTGCACAATAAATTCAAATGTGTTTTGGTAGTATTCAAAGTTATCGCATACACCTACTCTGCATTTTGCTTTGCTTTTGGCTAATAAATTTTTAATAACATCACTTGGGTTATTGTCCAAGCAAAAAAGAAAATCAAACGGAGTATCGCTAAATTTATTAATTGATTGCTTCGTAAAATTGCCCCAAAAATTGAGGTCGTTATTCGAAAACGCCTCAAATGGAAGGTGTTGTACTTGTACGTTTTTATCGTAGGCTAACACCTTTACTTGCTTGTCATCTGCTTGTAATTGAGATTTAAGTTGCTCAGCTAATGTGGTTTTTTCGGGTGTATCGTTACTAAAAATAATGCCAATATGCTTGGCTTGGGCATAAGGTACACTTGCCCTTATGGCATGATTTTTTTTTAAAAATCGATTTGTTTTATATGATAAAGCCTGCCCTAATATCATTGAAATTACTTAAGTAGCAAAGATTCAAAATCTTCTTCAGAAATGATGCGTACTTCCAGTTTTTCTGCTTTCTCTTTTTTAGAGGGGCCCATTTTATCTCCGGCAATTAAAAAATCAAGTTTTTTAGAAATTGAAGATACCACCTTTCCTCCATTGGTTTTAATAGCAGCTTTTAGGGCATCTCGACTGTAATTATTAAAAACACCCGATACCACAAAAGTTTTACCAGCTAAAATATTGCTGGCCTTTTCGTTAGCGGTTGTAACAAACTGAAGCCCGGCAGATTTTAATTTTTCTATTTCTATGCGGTTTTCTTCTTCTAAAAAATAGGCGATAACACTTTCGGCTATCCTATCACCAATTTCTTGAACCCCCACCAACTCTTCAAAATTAGCACTCATAAGGGCATCTATAGTTCTAAAATGCTCTATGAGTTTTTCTGCCACTGTTTTTCCTACGTACCTAATGCCCAACCCAAACAGCACAGCCTCAAAGGGGGCATTTTTAGAGTTGTTAATACCATTTAGTAGGTTAGTTGCCGATAAATCTTTAAACCCTTCGAGCTCTAAGAGTTGTTCTTTGGTTAACTTATAGAGGTCGGAAGGCTTTTTGAGCCATCCTTTCTCATAAAGTAATGAAATGGTACGCTCGCCTAAGCTATCAATATCCAAGGCATTGCGATGAATAAAATGGGCTATTCTTCCTTTAATTTGAGGAGGGCATTGCTGTGTATTTGGGCAATAATGGGAGGCCTCTCCTTCTTTACGTACTAAACTTGTTTGGCAAGCGGGGCACTCGGTTATGTAGGCAATGGGCAGGCTATTTGCTGCTCGTTTTGATAAATCAACACCTGTAACTTTAGGAATAATCTCTCCTCCTTTTTCTACAAAAACAAAATCGCCCTGGTGCAAATTAAGCCGTTCTATTTCGTTTGAATTATGGAGAGAAGCCCTTTTAACTGTGGTGCCTGCCAGTAGCACTGGAGCTAATTCGGCCACAGGTGTAATGGCACCTGTTCGACCTACTTGGTAGGTTACAGCATTAAGCTTAGTACAGGCACTCTCCGATTTATATTTATAAGAAATGGCCCACTTAGGTGTTTTAGCCGTAAACCCAAGTAATTCTTGCTGATCTAAGCTATTCACTTTTATTACAATGCCATCGGTTTCTACAGGTAGTTGATGCCTTTTTTCGCTCCAATGATGAATATACCTGAGTACTTCTTGAATGTTGCTGCATTTTTGATAGGTAGGAGAAACATTAAAGCCCCATTTTTCTAAATGATGGATGGCTTCTTCGTGCGAATTGTGGCCATCGGCCAATAACATATATAAATAGCAATCGAGTTTTCGTTTGGCTACTTGGGCAGAGTCCATCATTTTAAGACTGCCCGATGCGGTGTTACGTGCATTGGCGTAAAGGTCTTCTCCGGCTTCTTCTCGCTCCTTATTAAGTTGCTCAAATACATTTTTAGGCATAAACACTTCCCCTCTAACTTCTAATGTGTTAAGATTAGCCTTTATTTTTAATGGTATCGTTCTAATGGTTTTAGCATTATCGGTAATGTCGTCTCCTTTGGTGCCATCGCCACGGGTTACGGCCCTTACCAGTACATCGTTTTCGTACTGCAAACTAATGGCTACGCCATCAAACTTAAGTTCGCAAAAGTACTCGTAGGATTGCCCCTCTAACCCTTTGGCTACGCGTGCATCAAAATCGAGTAGGTCGTCCTCAGAGTAGGTATTGCCCAACGAAAGCATTCGTGTGCTATGTTGCACAGTTTTAAAAGATTTGTTAATAGTGCCCCCTACGCGTTGGGTAGGAGAGTCGGGTCGTTTTAAGTTTGGAAATTGGCTTTCCAAGTCTATTAATTCCTTAAGCAACAGGTCAAAGGCATAATCGCTAATGAGCGATTTATCCTCCATATAATAAGCATAATTATAGTGGTGGAGGTCTTTGTTTAACTCATCAACTCTTTTTTTTGCTTGCTCTAACTCCATCAAATTATTGGTTTAGCCACGAATCGTTGGCTTGGTCTATGTCGGGTACTCTTTTACTATGGTTTAACTCGATGGATATTATTTTATTGATAGGTTTATCAATAATAAATGTTTTAGTTGGGTTAGTCCAAGCCCAATCTTCTACCAAAATAGATTCTGTTTCACCAAATTCAGTTTTTGATTGCCGCATCATTCGCAATGGAAAATAGTAAATGCTAGCACTGCCATCTGCAAAAGATACATATACTTCGGTAGGCATTGGCATAGTGCCCTTATTGGCCAGTACCACTTTTGTGCGAGTGTTTTCGGCATAAACGCTATCAATGGCATAGTCAACACGATGAGTTGTGCCAATCCAATCGTTAAAAAACCAACCTAATTCAAATCCTGTTTCTTTTTCGATTACCCGCCTAAAATCAGTAGGGTTTGGGTGTTTAAATTGCCAGGTGGCATAGTAAACCCTAAAAGCTTTTTCAAAGTTTTGCTTACCCACAATATATTCGAGCATAGCTGGCACCATAGCCCCCATTGAATAGGAGGCTATTCCATAGCCCAAGTTTGTAGTATAATGATCGGCATGAGTTGTTAGTGGCTCCTGTTTGTTTTTTGAAACAAGATAGTAATAGCCTCCATACGAGTTTTTTTGTGGGTCTGCTGTGCTATTGGTAAGGTATGCCTTGGTAATATTACTGGCATAAGTAGTAAAGCCTTCATCCATCCATGGGTATAAACTTTCGTTACTTGCTAATACCCCATGGTACCAACTATGAAACATTTCGTGAATGGTAACACTCATAAGACCTGCATAGCTGCCTCTGCCTGCAATTAAGGTGGCCATGGGGTATTCCATTCCTCCGTCACCCCCTTGTATTACGCTAAAATCGGAATAAGGGTATTTGCCAAAGCGGGCGTTCATAAAGGCTACCATTTTAGGAGTAGTTTCCATTAACTGAGGCCAGGTTTTAGTGGTAATGCTATCTTCTTGGTAAAAGAAATGCATTTTGGGCCCCTTGGGTACTTGCACTGTTTTATGTACATAATCGGGGTCGGCAGCCCACACAAAGTCGTGCACATTCTCTGCCTTAAACTGCCAGGTAATGGATTTATTCTTTTTATGTTTTTTAACGGTTACACCTTGCTCTTCATATCCATACCCAATTTTATTGCCATTTTGAAGAATGCCCGTAGCTCCAATAATATAGCGTGAATCAAGCGTAATACTTACATCGTAATTTCCCCACACGCCATGAAACTCACGAGCCACATAAGGGTTGGCATGCCAGCCTGCATAATCGTACTCAGCCATTTTAGGATACCATTGCGCCATCGAGTAATCAATTCCTTCTTTATTATTTCTGCCAGTTCTTCTGATTTGAATGGGTACTTGGCCTTTAAATTCCATATCGAATGTGGTAGTGGAGTGGGGCAGAATAGGAGCTATGTTAGTAACTTCTAAAATGGTGCCAACTACTTTAAATTCAATTTTATTGCCATTTTGCAGTAGGCTGGTTGGGTAAATTTCGCCTTGTTCTTCTTTGCTTAATTTCGAAATACGGTCTTTTACGCGTGCATCAGGGTCTTCAATGGCTTTGGAGCGTTCGTCCATCATACTGCCTAGTTGAAAGGCATTAAAGTATAAGTGGTAGTACACTTTTTTAAGCGTATCGGGTGAGTTATTTGTGTAAACCAGTTTTTGGGTTCCTTTAAACAAGTGGGTGTTTACATCAAGGGCAACATTCATAGTGTAATCTACATGTTGTTGCCACCGAGTGGTTTGCCCAAAAATAAAAGGCGATAAAAATAGCAAGGTGATTGTAAATAGTTGTTTCATTGATAGAAGATTTTTATAATGCCAAAGTAATTAAAATGCACACCGAAATTAAAATTATTCGGATGGTTCGTTCATTTGGCTAAGCACATTATTAATTTCAGTTTCAGTAGATGTTAATGCTTTTTTACAAGCCTTTAATAGGGCACTCGATTCCTTTACAAGCTTGCTTATTTTTTCAATATCCAGCTCGTTCGATTCCATGTCTTCTACAATTTCCTGAAGCCTGATTACGGCCTTATTATAATTAAATTTACTCATAATTTTTTATGTGTTTTACGGTTTTAACCTCACTATTTATTTGTTGGGTTGCAGTTATTATTTTTATCTCTTCTCCTTTTTTTACCTTGGAACTACCTAGTGGTTTACCGTTTATATAAGGCAAGGCATAGCCCCTCTTAAGTAGGTGAGATGGGTTTAGTAACTTTATTTTTTGTGCCAAAGAGTCGAGGCTACTTACATTTTTAGAAAGCTGAAATTGACTTAAATGTGCCAACGTTTCTGCAAATCCTTGTAAAAAAGCCCTTTGGTTTTGATTTACCTTTGAAGCTTTAATGGCAATAGCCGTTGATATTTGCGATAGTCTCTCTCTTTCGCTGGTTATGTGGCTGGTAGCAATGCTACTTATGGTTGAAAATAAATCAGTAGCACTTTCGAGAAATGCTGCCATTCCTTGTAGCACAAATTCGGCAACCGCAGTAGGCGTTTTTAGCTGGGTATGCGCCACCATATCGGCAATAGAGGTGTCTCGCTCATGCCCAATGCCTGTAAGTATAGGTAATGGAAACTGAGCTATATGGCTGCAAAGTTCGTAATCATCAAAGCAATCTAAATCTAACTGAGAGCCACCACCTCGAATGATGATGACCACCTCAGCATCTGATTCCAATAGTTGATGAAGCGCATTAATAATGCTTTCAGGTGCTTTTTCGCCTTGCATACTTGCGGAGAAAAGTTGGTAATGCACCCTAAACCCAAATTCATTCTCGCTTAGTTGATTGATAAAGTCTTCATACCCAGCCGCTGTTTTGGAGCTGATAATGGCAATTTTTTGTGGAACTAAGGGTAGTTCAAGCATCTGGTTCATCTCCATAATGCCATCTGCTTCTAATTTTTGTATAACTTCCTGCCTGGCTTTCTCGCGTTCGCCAATGGTAAACGAGGGGTCAATATCTTTTATATTGAGGCTAAGACCATATACTTCGTGGTAGGTAACTTTTGCGTTGGCTAAAATACGCATGCCTGCGGTGAGGTCGTTGCCTGTAATGCGTGCAAACCAAGCCGAAATATTGCGGTAAGCGTATGCCCAAATGGTGGCTCTTGCTTTGGCAATTACCTTGTTATCTTCTTTTTGAACTAGCTCCAGATAACAATGACCACTGCTATTTACTTGAATTTGAGCTATTTCTGCTATAATCCAATACGATGCCTCCAACTGATCTTCGAGCGTTTTTTTAATTTGTAGGTTTAGTTCGGATAGGCTGAGTTCTTGCATAGGATTAAATATCTTCAAAGGTAAGAATACCTAAAAGTAAAGGCATCATTTTAGTTGTAAAATGATGCCTTTATTGGACTAATACTTTTGCGATTGGGTTATCCTACATTATTCACCGCATTTATATTGCAATGCCTGCGACTTACTGTTTGACATCCTGTTATGTAGGGTTTTTAATAAGTCGCCAGCTCAAATTTGGGTGTTGCTTACGATTATCTTTGTGCATCTGCTTCGTTGCAAAACCCTCGAAATATAAAGATATATTTTCGAGTTTTAACGCCTTGCATCTACACAAAGCTAATCGCATGAATAATGCGGGTTATTAATTTGAAGGGAATAATTTTCTTTTACCCTCTACTAATGCTGCTCCAAATAATAATACCCATGGGGTTCCGTGCAATACTAAATCGAACCAATCCATAAATTGCATACCTGCTGCACCCCCTAAAAGCCATTGTACTTTGCCAATAATATGTGGTGGCGACCAAGGGGCGAGCCCTAATGTTAAACTGGCTATTAAAAATGGGGGAATCAGACTTGACTTGCTTTTTTTATTAGTATCTGTACTCATTATATCTATTGTAAAGTCCTACTTTTTATTTTAACCTGAACTATTCCTAACGCAGCGTAGCTGAAATAAGAGTCAGTTGTTTTTTTTACAAGGTAATCAAGGTCGGACGATAGTCAGACCAAAAAATAACACCAATCTTACTCTTGTATGATATGTTTTATTGAATGAATCTGGCCTATTATAATGTTTATTTGAGTCCACTCCGAAAACACCCAAAACCAATCCCTCCAGCGGATGACGACCTTTTTATTTTTCTCAATTAGCTGATACCCAGGCATCACCGAATCTCGAAAAATGAAAATCTCATCCAAAATAACTCTTTTTGTGAAAATTGTCTGTTTTCGGAGTGGACTCTTATTTAAAACCGTTAAAACGGTTTCTGTGGTTTAGTTTGCTAACATAGCCCACGGTTTAAACCGTGGGCTATGTTACATTTATGATTTACACAAATGGTTTTAACCATTTTAGCCTGATTAATCCCCTAATACAGCCTAGCTGCAAACAAAAGCAAGTCTGATATGTCAGAAATAGAACTATTGTTCGTAAACTTCAGTCTTCGGGCAAAACTTGCTAAAAAAACAAGTTTTTACGGAGTTATAGCATAATTAATCAGGTTAAGCCGGGCTGTACTCTAAATTTATTACAACATAGTTGTGGG
>JALSJD010000121.1 GCA_026989535.1 Cyclobacteriaceae bacterium | reverse complement strand
ATGACGTTGATAGGCTGCAGGTGTAAAGGTAGAAATACCAAAGCCGAGCAGTACTAATTACCCGTAAGCTTTTTTTACAGTCTATCTGTAGTTAATTTATTCTCTTGCTTTACATGTCAAAGATATTATAGTCATGTTGATACAAATAGTAAGTGCTATTTGTTAGTGACTAAAGAGTACATGGTGATTATAGCGAAGGTGTCCACCTCTTCCCATTCCGAACAGAGAAGTTAAGCCCTTCAGCGCTGATGGTACTGCCGTAACAGGTGGGAGAGTAAGTCGTTGCCAGCTTTTATTAAGGGATATAGCCTCTGGTTATATCCCTTTTTTTGTGGGCGATAGTTGTTGAGGTTAAGCTGGTTTCATGTTTGGTAATCTCATCCTAAGAGTAGTGCCCTTGTTCAATTCAGATTCTAAAAATACATCCCCTTTTAACTTTTGAACAGTTTCTTTTACTATATAAAGGCCTAAGCCTGATCCTGCATTTTTATCGGTGGCTCTAAAAAACATTTTAAAAACATCGGTTTGATATTTTTTATCTATCCCATTTCCATTATCTCCAATATTAATTTTGGCATGGCCATTTACTACTTCAATATCAATGTCTATTTTGGTTTTAGAAGGGTCGCTGTATTTAATTGAATTGCTGATAATGTTGTTAAATATAACTTTCATTCTACTTGGGTCAGAGTAAAAGACTTTGTCTTGATGAAGATTGACTTTTGGCTTTGATGGAATTGAATTCGTTGAATATTTTAAGTAGTCAAAAGTTTCTTGAATTAATTGCTCAAAATTAATTTTTTCCGGCTTTGGTTTAACACGGGCATTTTTTGTTAGTTCAATAATATCTTTAATAAAGTTGTCTTGGGTAATAGCACTCTTTTCTATTTGCTGAATGCAAGTAAGCGTGTTTTTTGTTAAACTATCGCTTTTAGCTATATTTACTAACCCTAAAATAGAAGAAATAGGAGCCCTTAAGTCGTGCGAAACCTTGTACACAAAATTGTCTAATTCTTCATTTGTTTTTCGAAGTTCATTGTTTGATACTCTTATTTTTTGCTCTGTTTTTTCTCGTGCCTTAATCTCATTATTTAAATCTTCAGTTCGTTTATCAACCGCCTCTTCTAAATTTTCGTTAAATAATTCGAGTTGCTTTTTTGCATCAAGCCTTTCATGCACTGCTGAAGATAAAATGACTACGGTAATGGCTATTACTAAAATAAATAGCTGTAATAATAAAAGAGAATCTTGGGCATTATCTAAAACAAATGGACTAGACCCTTGAATGGTTATGTATATGGAAAACAATGCAATGGTTGAAACAACGAGTGTAGTGGCTTGTATGCTAGAGCGAAAGGCAACCCATAGAAGAAAAGGGATGATGATAAACGGAAATGAGCGCTCAATCGAAACAGATAAATCATGACTATTCATTTTTAAAAGAATTACACCTATAATAGAGGTAAATACTAAAGCTTCGAGGGCACTCCACCATGTTAATTTCCAATGGGTTTTAGTATTACTCCATGAAAGAATTAAATTGGTAAACACCCAAAGGCCTGTTATTTCTGCTAAGTAATTAAGTATAAATTGATTTTTGCTGAATACTGTTATTTTACCTAATAAACTTTGAGTGCTTAAAGTAAATATAACTGATCCTATAAGTGCTGAGAAGAGAATTATTGCTAAAAAAATAAATGAATTAGATGTTTTTTCAAACGGGCTTCCATCTTTGGTGAGAAACATATTGTAAAGTCTATATCCTACCAGAGCTTCAAAAACATTTGCTATACTTATACCAGTTATTGCAATTACAGAATTGGGGGTTAGTGGAATGCCTAGTTTACTAAATGCAAAGGTGTAAGTGATAAGTGATCCAATTAATATGGCAGGCCATATTTGATGACCAAGTAGTATGATTAGCGCAAGTGCAACTCCAGCAGGAGGCCATAATGCGTAATTACCAATACTTGGAAATAAAAGCCATAACCCAAGTTGAGCCGCTAGTAGGTAACAGACGATTACTATTACAATTTTTAAATCATTACTGCCAACTAATGCTTTTGCTGCATTAATTTTTATCATAAGAAGGTATAAAAATAGCTTTATTCTTCGTTTTTGCCAAATTGCACTTAAAGAATTACTTTAACTAGGGTCTGTCCATAGAATCCACTATCTATGTTATACCTATATAGTCGGCAAGGAAGCCTTGTAAAAAAAAGTTCAATTACATATTGTAATTCTTATAGCTATTAGATTTATAGACGAACATACTGGCTTTTTTTCCACTACCTACAGTATTGCCTAATGTAGTTATTGGCTTTGCTCTCGCCCATTTGGAGTGCTTTGTTAAAGTCTCCACACCCATCGAATGGCTTATTCTCTTGCACTAGAGCCATTCCCCTTAGTAATAAAGTTTGCCTTAGTTTAATATTTAAAGGGCTGCCAGGTTTGAGTTTTGCTTTGTGTTCAACTATTTTTTTAAAGAGAAGGTTTATGGCAGAAGTATAACTGTTATAAGCTTGGTTGTATTTTTTTAAATTATAATATACGTTTCCACGCAGTTGATAATATTCTGAGAGGCTATCTTCTAGTTCAATGGCTTTGTTAATATCATTTAAAGCCGATCGGAAATCACTCATCGAAAAACGAATTATGCTTCGATGATGGTAATACTGATCTTCAGCTTCGGACATTTCAATGGCTTTATTAATATCAAGCAATGCCGATAGTTTTTGATCATTTCTTAGTTTATAATCACTCCTAAGCTTATAGTATTCGGGTTTATTGGGGTTGATAGCTATTGCTGAATTGATGGTAATTATAGCATTTTCAAAATCGGGTTTAAGGTCTTTTGGGCTTAGTGTACTAGCATAATAATAGGCTTTTAGCTGGTATAATTCATCGTTATTGGGCTGTAAACTTATTGCTTTATTAATGTCATTAAGCACGTAATTTCGGTGGTCTTTGAGTTTGTAATGCAATGCAGCTCTACTTAAATATGCGGCAACAAGTTTAGGGTTATGAAGAATAGCTAGACTATACTGACCAATGGCTTTTCGCAATTTATTTTTTTTCTCCCAAATTTGTGCTTTAAAAAAGTAGGCTTCTGAAAAATCTGGTGCCAATTTGGTTGCACTGTCAAGTTCTATCAGGGCTAAATTTAGGCTATCAGTCCGTAAAAATTCTTTGGCATTAACAAAGTAAGCATTGCTTTTTTCTTGGGCGAAAGCCACAGATGAAAAAAGTAAAGCGAAGCTAAAAAATATAAAAAGTGTAGAATAATTTTTCACGAAGGGGCAATGATAATAAAAGTAGATGGATAACGAATCTAGTGGGGTATTTTTTTATAACTTGGTGCAAAGTTAAAGAATGTGGAAGTAATAATATTTGTAATTGGTGCTTTAGCTGGTGGTGGCTTGGCTTATTTTATTGGCAAAAAGATATCAAATCAGCTAAAAAGTGGACTTGAAGCTCAACTGGCTAGTTTGGAGGTTGAAAAGTTAAAACTTGAGGAAAAATTTGGTGCTGAAAAGGATAGAAATACAAACCTAGAAGTAGCCTTGGCAAAGGAGGAGGTAGCCAATAAAAATTTGCAACGGAGATTTGAAGATGAAGCTAAGGTATTAGAAACAAGATTTGAAAATTTGGCCAATAAGATTTTAGACGAAAAAACACGGAAATTTACCGATCAAAATAAGACGAATATTAACGATTTACTTTCTCCTTTAAAAGAGCGCATCAAAACGTTTGAGGAAAAAGTAGAGAAGTCGAATAAAGACAGCTTGGAGTGGAATGCCACTTTAAGAGAACAAATTTCAGCCTTGAAAGAGTCGAATTTACAAATAACACGAGAGGCAGAAAATTTAACTAAGGCACTTAAAGGAGATTCGAAAATTCAAGGTGACTGGGGAGAATTTCAGTTGCAAATGATTTTGGAAAAAGCCGGGTTGGAGAAAGAGGTGCATTTTACAACACAAAGTTCTATTCGTGATGATGATGGTAATTTAAAAAGGCCTGATTTTATCATTAATTTACCCGAAGAAAAACATTTAATTATTGACTCTAAAGTATCGCTCACCGCTTACGAGCGATTTGCCGGAGAGGATGACGAAGAGAAGAGTAATCTTTACTTAAAACAACACTTGGTTTCTATTAAGGAAAAAATTAAAGACTTGAGTGAGAAAAATTATCAAGATTTATATGGCTTAAATGCACCAGATTATGTGATGATGTTTATTCCTGTAGAGCCTGCGTTTCATTTAGCCGTTCAGCAGGATGACGGACTCTATGCGTATGCGCTTGAAAAAAATATAATATTAGTTACAACCAGCACCTTGCTAGCTGTAATGCGAACAGTAGCTTACATTTGGCGGCAAGATAAACAAACCAAACACGTATTAGAAATTGCCAGAGTAGGAGGCACTCTTTATGACAAATTTGAGGGTTTTACCCAAGATTTAATAAAAGTGGGCAAATCAATAGAGGCCTCAAAATCTAGTTATCAAGATGCCATGGGTAAGCTAACGGAGGGTAAGGGTAATTTGGTGAGCCAAACAGAACGACTAAAGGAGTTAGGTGCCAAAGCTAAAAAATCCATCAATCAAAAACTGCTTGATAGAGCAGATGAAGGAATTGGAGAGTAAGGGATTGTCCTGAAATAAAGTTTATATTTAGACCCAGATTACTATCCTAACTTATTTGCTAACCATAAAAGACCTTGAAATATCTACCTCATTACTAACAACTCTGGCAAAGTACATACCATTTTTAAGGTTAATAGTTGAAATTTCTAAGGTTTGGTTTAAGGCAATATCAAGGCTAATATCGTAAATAAACATACCTTGTGCATTATAGATTAATAACCTAGCTGGTTGTGCTTTATTTAGGCTAAAACTTATATTAATCGTTCCGTTAGTGCTGGGGTTTGGGTATGCTGTGATTGTATTTTCCTCTAAATTGAGGGGCTCGATAATATTTGATGCATAAAGTTCTACATTAGTAATAAAAGCATTATTCCCTTTTGCACTTACCAATTCAATCACTATTTGCACGTTTTCATTTCCAGCAAAATCGGTAAGGTCAACATAAATATTTTTCCAGTCGGAGGCTGCATTGGGCAACCAAGGAGTAGTAGAAAACCCAGTAGCCAGTTCTTCTCCTCCTGCCAGATAAAGTGTTTCGTAGGTGTTTCCGCAATTATTGGATACTTTAACGCGCAATACTTCTTCGTTAAGCCCATCGTATGCGTAGGCGAAATCAAAATGCATTGATGCCGAATTTAGGCCGGTTAAGTCGAGTGGGGGCAATACTATTTGTTCCTTAAGCCCCTTTGCAATACTGTTTTCGGCAATAAACTCAAGCCTGTTATTATGTTGACTCCAACCTTTGTTGCCATTTTCTTTCGTGCCAAAGAGAGCCCAGTTTTCCGGAGTTTTCTCGTACTCAAATTTTTCTCGCAAAGGGATTTTGGTAGTTGTGTTGGGTAGGATTATTGTTTGTGTAAAACTATTATTGGCATTATTGTCATCCAGTTGTTGTAACGAAACTACTATATTTTCGGCAAATGTATTTTCTGGAACAGGCAATGATACATTTATTCGTTTACCTGGCAAAAGGTTTAATTGAGGATAACTGATGGTTGAAATAATATCTCCTATTTCTTCAATAATAATAAGTTCGACCAGAGGTTCAGTCCCTTTATTTTCAACAGTAAGGTCTATTTCGTTTCCATTACTACAAATAATAGCTGGTGAGTTTAATCCTATAAGTGCAATGTCATTATAGGTATTGTCAACCACTTTAATATTATCAAAAAGAATGCGATTACCTCCAGCTGATTTGCCCACAAATGAAAAAATCACTTCCTCGTTGGCATAATTTGATAAATCGATTTGCATATGTACCCAGTCACCAGCCTCCGAAGGGTAAAAAGCAACAGGGCTTTCTGAGGTGGCTAACGCTGAACCTGCCAACTTAAAGAGTTGACTCGGAAAAGTATTGCCACAGTCAGTTGATATATACACAGCTAGCTCATCGTTAAGTTCGTTTCTGCTGGCATAGGCATAATCAAATAGCAGAGTTTTGGGGGTTGTTCCTACATTTAATTTAGGAGAAATGTAGCCATCTGTTTTTCCATCTGCCTTGTAATAATTAAATACTGCGGCTTTGTTATCAATGGAGTGTGCAATGGCTTGTTCGTAATTAAGTGCACTCACTTCTTGATTAGTTCGAACGGTCCATTGGGGGTTTTGTGAGGAAAAATCTTCTTCTAACTCAAGTACTGATTCTGCTCTTAGGCTGTTAATTATTAAAGAATCATTATTTTCAAAGTCATCAGGTACTCCATTAACTGTTTCAATTTTGGCTTCAAAAATTAAATTTCCGAACTCAGCCAAGTTAATAGCATTAAATGTTAGCTCAACTGATTGGTTAATATTTAAAATAAAATTAAAATCTTGGTTTTGAACAAGTACATTATTTAGGTATAACGATATATTGGTTGTAGTAATTTGAGTCACTCCAAAATTTTTAACTTCAATGCTAGGTGTAAGAAGGTTGCCACAAATGCCTGCTGTAGGCGATATAAATGCAGTAATGGCAAGGTCTTCGCTGTTAGGAGGAAATAAGCCTAAAGAAGTTGTTAAACTAAGTCTTCGCGGACTGTTTTCCATTATAATTAGCATTCGGTCTTTTTGTCCGGTGCTAAATATGTTCATACAGTCATCATCAACATAGTCCATAAAGTTCATGTACATATCTTGCGTACTGCAAGTAACAGTTACACCCCCTAAGCTTGGGCAGGCTAAATGAGAGTCTTCTGCTATTGGAGTATCGGTAACATAATCATCTATGCCGCAACCTCCATCACCCCAAATATGGCGTAAACCAAAAAAATGGCCAATTTCATGGGTGGTAGTTCTTCCTAAATTAAACCGTGATTGAAGGTTGGCGGCAGGGTCTTTATCTATAGAGCCAAACGCATTATATGTTATAACTATGCCATCGGTGGTGGCATTATACGGAGGATCTAGCCCGTCCAATATATCGGATTGAGGAAACTGAGCCCAACCTAAGAAACTAGCACTTAATGGAGCAATCCAAAAATTTAAATAGTCTTCGGATGGCCAATAATTTTGAGATTTTAGCGCAACATCGTCTGCCATACCCCATAATGTTTTACTTCCTTGGGTTCTAGTAATTCCATTGGTAGTTTGGTTATTTGGATTCCGTTTGGCCATCACAAACTCAAAACCTATATCACTATAAAGAGATTTAAACGCAGCAGGAATATTTACACTATCGGCATTAAGTTTTCTAAAGTCTTCATTTAACACGGCTATTTGCGAAAGAATTTGACTTTCTGAAATATTAGTTCCAACGCCTTCGGCTTCACCATTATGCACCACATGCACCACTACAGGTATTTGGTAAATGGTTACACCATCAGTACTAAAAGATTGCTGCCCAGTTTTGGGAGATTCTAATTGCTTTTTAAAAATCCAGTTTTCGAGTACTTCTTTCGATTCCGTATTGCCAAGTTGGTTCATATACTCAACTGTGCCACACTTGCGCTGTGCAAATAATTGGTTTGAGGCCAACAATGCAGCTAAGAAAAATAATACAGAAATTTTGGACTTACTCATTCTTTACAAAGCTACCGTTTTATGTATTTAAACTATTCCGAAGGTATGTTAGATAATCTAAAAGGTATCTATTATACAGGTTAGATTAGTATTTTGTTTTAAAGTTTAATAGAAAGTTAGAATTAATTACTGATGTTACGCCAAACCCACTTTACGTCATTCCTGCGCAGGCAGGAATCTGTAAATATGGGGAAGTAATAATTATTAAAAAGGAGGCAATTTTATCATTTGTTATCTTTTAAAGCAACTTGCACGGCAGATTCCTGCCTGCGCAGGAATGACGATCCTTATTTTGTTTTGCGTAAAATCAATTAATTAAACCGCTTTAACTTATTTATAGAGAAATGGCGATTATTGTAACCAAAACAGCTTTACTCAAAATCAATCGCTTCTACTGCTTTAATTTCAGGAACAGCTTTTAAAACAGCTTGTTCAACTCCAGCTTTTAATGTCATAGCACTCATGGTACAAGACTTGCAGGTACCTAAGAGTTCAATCTGAAGCGTCATTTCATTTGTAAGTCCAATAACCCTCAAATCACCCCCATCTGCTTCCAGGTAGGGGCGTATGGCGTCTAGCGCATTGGCTAGCCTTTTCTGCAAAGCAGGTGATATGTTATTTACTTTACTGAACACCCGGCTCCATCTATCATTTCAACCACTTTAGTAGTGGGTTTTGTGGCATTTCGTTTGGCTACTTCTTGTGCTAACGACTCTGCTATCGATTGGAACGCATCCGAAGCAGGGCCATCTTTAAGCGATGTTGGATACCCACTATCGCCACTTTCGCGTATGCCTTGCACCAAAGGAATTTCTCCTAAAAAAGGAGTTTCAAATTGCTCTGCTAATTCTTTTCCGCCTCCGCTTCCAAAAATATAATACTTGTTATCAGGTAATTCTTCGGGAGTAAAATAAGCCATATTTTCGATTACACCTAAAATAGGCACATTAATACTACCTTGTTTAAACATACCAACACCTCTAACCGCATCATTTATTGCTACTTTTTGAGGAGTGGTTACAATAACTGCCCCAGTTACTGGTAGTGTTTGCACCAATGTTAAGTGAATATCGCTGGTGCCCGGAGGTAAATCGATTAATAAATAATCGAGTTCACCCCACTCCGCATCAGTAATAAATTGTTTTAGTGCTGAACTTGCCATTGGGCCACGCCACACCATGGCATCAGTCGCATTTGATAAAAACCCAATTGACATTAACTTAACCCCATGGTTTTCAATGGGCAAAATTAAATTTTTTCCATCTTTAGTTGTAACCGATGGTTTTTCAAACTCACAACCAAACATAATATGGATTGATGGACCAAAAATATCGGCATCTATAATGCCTACTTTAGCTCCTTTTTTTGCCAATGCCACCGCAAGGTTGGCTGTTACGGTAGATTTTCCTACGCCTCCTTTACCAGAAGCCACCGCTATAATGTTTTTTACACCTGGCAAAAGGTTGGCTCCTTTAAGGCGAGATGTAGTAACTATTGAGTCGAAATTGATGCTTATGTCAAGTTCTTCTCCAAATTTTGCTTCCAGTGCCTGTATGCAATCTTTGCGCATTACTTCTTTTAACGGGCAAGCAGGGGTGGTGAGTACTATCGAGAATTTTATTTTTTTACCTTCTACTTCAACTCCCTCAATCATATTTAACGTTACCAAATCTTGCTTTAAATCTGGGTCGTTTACGGTTGATAGTGCTTCAAGTACAAGCTCTTTTGTTATATTCATATTAAAAAAATAGTAAGAGGTTATATTTAGTAGTGCAAAATAACTTGTTTTGTAGGACTTTTGGTTTATTATACATTTAAAATTCGTTCCGATTGATTCCTTCGCATACCGTAGATGAAATTAAAAACCGTATTGACCTTGTTGAGGTAGTAGGTGATTTTGTGAGTTTAAAACGCAAAGGGCAAAATATGTGGGCTTGCTGCCCATTTCATAACGAAAAATCTCCCTCATTTTCTGTTTCACCAACCAAAGGTTTTTATAAATGTTTTGGGTGTGGTAAAGCGGGCGATGCCATCGATTTTGTAATGGAGATTGAAAAGCTGAATTATGTAGAAAGCTTAAAATTTTTAGCTAAAAAATATGGCATTGAAGTTCAGGAAAAAGAACTTACCGATGACCAAGCACAGCAGCAAAGTGAACGCGAAAGCCTCCATATACTATTAAATGCAGCTAAGGAGTATTTCGAAACCACACTTTGGGATACCCCTGAAGGCCGCTCCATTGGGCTAGGGTATTTTAAGGAGCGTAAAATGACGGATGCCATTTTGAAAAAATTTGAATTGGGGTTTGTTAAAGATGAGTGGGATGGTTTTTATAAACATGCGCTTAAAAATGGGCATACCGAAGAAATGCTGGAGAAAGCAGGGCTTTTGATTGTTAAAGAGAATAAAAAGTATGACCGTTTTCGGGGTCGCATCATATTTCCGATTCATAATGTAAGTGGCAGGGTTGTGGGCTTTGGTGCCAGGGCCTTAAAAAAAGATGATAAGCCTAAATATATAAACTCACCTGAAACCGCCATTTATGTTAAAAATCAAGTGCTTTATGGGTTGTTTCAGGCAAAACAGGCTATTCGAATGGCTGAAAATTGCTTTTTGGTGGAAGGCTATACCGATGTTACCTCGTTACACGAAGTAGGCATCGAAAATGTGGTGGCTTCTTCGGGTACTTCGTTAACTGAAGGGCAGATAAAGCTAATTCAGCGATTTAGCCCCACTATTACGGTTTTATATGATGGCGATATGGCGGGCATCAAGGCTTCGCTACGTGGCATAGATATGATTTTGGCGCAAGGGCTTAACGTTAAAATGGTTTTATTGCCCGAAGGAGAAGACCCGGATAGTTACTCGAAGGCACTAGGAGCGGAAGCCTTTACACAATACTTAGAAGATAAAAAAGAAGATTTCATCCATTTTAAAGCCAATCTGCTTGCGCAAGAAGCCGAAAAAGACCCTATAAAAAAAGCAGAGTCTATTAAAGAAATTGTATCGTCTATTGGGGTAATACCCGATGCTATTAAACGTAGCGTTTATATTAAAGAAGCAGGAGACCTCTTAGGTATTGAAGAGCAAGTATTAATTGGGGAGTTAAATAAAATTTTAAGAAAAAATGCCAAATCTTCTGCCTATAAAAAGCCAGAAGGAGTTGTAGTAACTGAGCCTAAGGCTGTTGAGCAAGAAGTATCGTGGGATTTAGTTGAAATTATTAAATACCAGGAACAGGAAAGCATACGGTTATTATTAGAGTATGCCCAAGTTGAGTTAGATAAAGAAACTTCGTTGCAAACCTACCTTTTAAACGAGTTGGAAGACGTTGAATTTTTATCGGAAACCCACGCTGTTATATTTAATAAATTTAGAGAAGAACTTGCTAAAGGAAATACAGCCACTATTGATTATTTTATAAAAAACGGAAGTGCAGAAGTTCGTAAAACTGTGATTGATATCATTAGCAAAAAAAGAGATGTAAGCTCGAAATGGAGCGATAAGTACAAAATATTTATTCCTAATGAGTCGGATAAATTACATTTAGAAAGAACTGCGCTTACCAATATTTTACGTTTAAAACAACGGGTGGTTCGCAGAATGTTAGAAGATAATATTGAGCGCCTAAAAACTGCCAAAAACGAAGACGAGCAAACCGAAGTGCAACAGATTCATGCCGAGCTTAAAAAAACAGAGACAGAAATAGCTGCATTGCTGGGTAATGTTATTTTAAAATAATTGAGTCCACTCCGAAAACAGACAATTTTCAAAAAAGAGTTATTTTGGAGTAGATTTTCATTTTTTGAGATTCGTTGATGCCTGGGTATCAACGGATTGAAAAAGGTGAAAAGATGCCCAAAAGAAACTTTTTTGGTTTTAGGTGTTTTCGGAGTGGACTCATAAGTAGTTTTAATGATGAACTAACTAATTTTGCGCTGCATTAAACCCTAAGAGGTATGAGTAAATTAGATACCATTGAAGAAGCCATTGAAGCGATAAAAAATGGGGAAGTAATTATTGTAGTAGATGATGAAGATAGAGAAAATGAAGGAGATTTTATTTGTGCTGCAGAAACCATTACTCCAGAAATCGTTAACTTTATGGCTACCCATGGCAGAGGGTTAATTTGTGCTCCGTTGGTAGAAAGCCGCTGCGATGAGCTTGAATTAGATTTAATGGTAGGAAAAAACACCGCCTTGCATGCCACTCCATTTACAGTTTCGGTTGATTTAAATGGTTATGGATGCACCACAGGTATTTCTACTAGCGACAGGGCTAAAACAATTCGTGCCTTGGTTGACCCTAACATTAAGCCATCAGACCTTGGAAGACCAGGCCATATATTTCCCTTAAAAGCAAAAAAAGGAGGGGTGCTTCGCAGGGCAGGTCATACAGAAGCTGCCATAGATTTGGCACGTATGGCAGGATTTTCTCCAGCGGGGGTACTTATCGAAATAATGAATGAAGATGGCACCATGGCGCGCCTGCCCGATTTATGGAAAGTAAGAGAAAAGTTTAATCTCAAATTGATTTCAATTGAAGATTTGATTAACTACCGTCTTCAAAAAGAATCGTTAATAGATAAAGGAATAACTGTTAAAATGCCTACCGAATATGGCGATTTTGATCTTACGTATTATACTCAAAAGAGTACTGGTGAAAATCATTTAGCACTAACCAAAGGAAGTTGGGATAAGGACGAGCCTATTCTTGTGCGTGTACATTCCTCTTGCGTAACAGGCGATATTTTTGGCTCGTGCCGTTGCGATTGCGGCCCACAACTACATGAGGCTTTGCGTATGGTAGATGCCAAAGGCAAGGGCGTTGTGCTGTATATGAACCAAGAAGGAAGAGGTATTGGGCTTGAAAATAAGCTAAAGGCCTATAAACTACAAGAAGAAGGGATGGATACTGTAGAGGCTAATGTAGAGCTTGGCTATAATGCCGATAATAGAGATTATGGTGTTGGTGCTCAAATATTGAGCGATTTAGGTATTTCAAAAATAAAATTAATCTCAAATAATCCTAAAAAAAGAGCAGGGCTAATGGGTTATGGCTTAGAAATTGTAGATACTGTACCCATTGAAATTACGCCTAATAAGCATAATGAGAAATATTTAAAAACAAAGCGAGATAAAATGGGGCATCAAATTCTTAAAGAAGACTAAAATGAAAGGGTTTCTTCTTTTACTGCTAGCAGTAAGTTCGATTGGAGCTAATGGCCAAGATTTTCCTTCGGAGCTTTGGCACAAAGGCATGGTGGTGCTTGTAAATGAAGACACCCTCGTTGGTAACGTAAAGTATAATCTTGATCAAGAACTGATTCAAGTGGAATCTGGCCAAAAGACTTACACCTTTAGTGGTAAAAAAGTATTTTATTTTCAAATTTTTGACGAAACGGTTGATGCCTACCGTGAATTTTATACACTTCCTTATGCCTTATTAAACCAATACGAAACGCCTGTATTTTTTGAGGTTTTGGTAGAAGGGAAACTAACACTGCTCTGCCGTGAATCAATTGTAACAAGAACTGTAAACGACACCAATCCTTATGGCGCAATGATGTCGTATAGTAGAAATGTATTAGTATATACTTATTATTTTTTAGATGATAAAGGCAGAATAACTAAGTACTCTTTAAAAAAACGTGATTTGTTAAAGGTGCTGGCTAAGCGAGCAGGTAAAATAGAGGAATATATGAGAGTAAATCGTCTTAAGCCGGATAAACGTTATGATTTAAGCCGTATTATCTCTTTTTATAACGGCATTATTTAACCTAACCTGAACTATTTAAAAAAAATTCAGGCTAAAACTTTCAGAAAAAGAAACCGATTTTTATGTCAAAACCTTTAATATTAGTTTCCAACGATGATGGAATAACCTCTAAAGGCATTCGTGTACTGGTAGAAGCCATGCAAATCATTGGCGAAGTGGTAGTAGTGGCGCCAGATAGTCCGCAATCGGGCATGGGGCATGCCATTACCATAGGCGATACCCTAAAACTTGAAAAATCTGTAATTTTTGAGGATGTAGAAGCCTTTGAATGCTCGGGTACACCTGCAGATTGTGTAAAAATTGCCAAGCACTATGTACTCAAAGATCGAACACCTGATTTAGTAGTGAGCGGTATTAACCACGGGAGCAATACATCTATAAGCGTATTGTATTCAGGCACTATGTCAGCCGCTATTGAAGCGGCCCTGGAGGGCTTGCCAGCCATTGGGTTTTCATTATGCGATTATGCTTCTGATGCAGATTTTAGTCATGCAGTGCCATATATTATTAAACTGGCCAAACAAACGCTTCAAAGAGGTTTGCCCAAAGGTATTGCGTTAAATGTTAATTTTCCTCCCATACAAAATGAAGAAATAAAAGGCATTAAAGTGTGTAAGCAGGCCAATGCCAAGTGGCAAGAAGAGTTTGATGAACGCCATGACCCCTATGGGCGCAGGTATTTTTGGATGGCAGGCAATTTTGTAAACTTTGATAAGGGAACAGATAATGACCAGTGGGCAGTAAATAATAATTATATATCAGTAGTGCCATGCCAATATGATTTAACGAGTAAATCGGCTATGGAAATTATTTCGAAAGAATGGGAGTGGTAACGCTCTAGAAAATGTTTACACTAAACTGTGCAAGACTTTAAAGTACGAGATTTTGATACCCACCAAACTTTAGAAGTCTGTAAACCTATGCTTTTAGGTACTGTTCGCCACTTTCCATTTTCGATTAACTATGAAAAGAAGCGTGGTTGCTGCAAGTCCAGTTGCCAATTCAAAATAAAATATAAAGTCTAAATAAGGTATTGTCATTTGGTTGAGAATACTGGCAGATATATCAATTATTGGTTTGTAAGTACTTATAGTCCAATATTCGTAGGTGTGTCTAAGCAATATAAAAAGTTGAAATATAAGTAGTATCCAAAAGCCAGTAGTTTTCTTTTTGTTGAACAGATTTAACCCAATTAATAAAATAATCAAGATATGAGATGAGAAGGCAATAATCAAAATTAAAATCAATAAATCTGAATTGTCCAGTATATCATAAAACCTGTTTAGGACGAAAAAACTTCCAAAAATTCCAAAAAGGAGAGTCAGTATTTTATGTATGCTCATGTAGTATTTGAAGTTAGTAATCGTAGTAACGTTTCTAAAATGTTTAAAATTGAGTTCCAAAGGTGCTTTTCTTCAATTCTTAATATTATCAAAAAATCCTCGTTGAGGCTTTTTAATGAAGGTATTTTGGCTATTCGGCTAAGTGTTGTAAAACGTACTATACTTCGATTGATATATTTACCTTTCCGCCAAGTCCTTTTTCAACGATATCAAACAAGGTTTTTAAAGTCAGATTACTGCCATTGTTTTCCACGCGCGATATGTAAGTCCGTTTTTTGTCAATCAGTTCGCCAAGTTGCCTTTGAGTCAGATTTTTTTCTTCTCGTGCAGTTCGTAAAAGCAAACCGATTTTAAATGATTCAAAATTTCTATCGAGTTCATCTCTTCGTTCCGTACCTTTTTTCCCGTAAACTGTGTCCTTTATGTTTTTCCAACTTTTAGTTTCCATTGTCTTTGTTTTTTTTCTTCGTAATATTCTTTCATTAATCGAACAGCTTTGTCGATTTCTTTCTTCGGTGTTTTCTGCGTCTTTTTGGTAAATCCGTTTAATAGTATGACTAACTTACCTTTATCGAAGAAGCAAAATACTCTCCAAATATTTGAACCTAACTTTATTCGAGCTTCAAGTAATCCTTTGTGAGTTTTCATTGGTGCCAAATATGTTTTCGGCACGTGTTGATAGGTTTCGATTATTTCAATGACCTTAAATATTTTGTCCTGAACTTTTTTCGGTTGAGCAAGAAGAAATTCCTCGAAATAATTTTTGTATTGTATTACTTGCCTAACCTTGTCCATTCAGACAAAGGTAACTTAAAAGTTACTATTTTCATAATTTCAGAAGTTTGCATTTGAAATCTGAGTGTTTTTTTGGATGTTTTACAACGCCCAACACTAAACTTAGTAAGGACTTGAAAATACGAAATTTTAATGACCCACGTAGGCAAACTTTTTAGCAACTAGCTAATTTAGATTCTCATTTCTTTAACTTTCTGTATTATTTCGGGTGCACGGTCAATTTTCTCAGCGACCTCTGGTAAATCTTTATTAATCCAACGTATAACGGTAATAATCCTTGTGTGAGTTTCTTCTAATCTATCTAAATTCCAAGAAAAAGGCTCAACTATGAAAACCCTATATTTGTTATGAATCAATTATTGTTTAACGCAGAAGTTGCATTTGTGACTTGAATTCAGCATGAGTTCTTCTTTTTTAAAACATATAATCCAATTTCTTCCGAGTTTCTTAAAACACCAGGAGGGTTGCTTAATTCAATAAAAACTAATGCTATATTATAGCTCTTTTCTGGGTAATATATTGAAATAGCTGGTCTGCAAGATGAGATTTTAGGGGTAGAAAACCTCCATGTACTAGCTTGAAAGGTGTACGATTTAAAGTTAAGTATCTCTGATTTATAGGTTAATTGAAAATAGCCTGTACCATGCCACCCTGTTCCTGAACCGTGACTATTGAAATCGCCTAATGAGCGCCTTGTATAAGATTCTTTACTGAATTTTTGTATAAAAATCATATTGTCTTGTTTCTCCCAGTTATGAAATGGGGCAATGCTGTTGCTAAGGGCAATTAACCTGTCTCCATTCTTTTTTGAGAAATTTTTGTGTTCTAATTCAAAATAATCTTTTTCATAGTCTTTTTCTAATTCCCTAAACATTTTTTTAGATTCTATTACTACCCACTTATCCTGTATTTTTAAATGGCATCTACCTTTATAATCTTCTTGGTTTTTATATTTTTGGGTAAAATCAACAATAGTTGCTTTGTTTAAATAGTCTTCAAATTCTTCTTTAGAAAGTGAGTCGTAATTTATAATGATATCGTATTTATGTTTCGATTTATTGCCCGTAATTGCCCAGTCTATGCAATAGTCTTCGTAAAAATAAATCCCTGATGGGTACAGGTATCCTTCTATTTCTAAAGAGTCTATTAGTTCTCCATTCTTATTAATTTTTCGAATAGTCGTCTTGTATAATTCATCTCCTGTAAGAATAAAATTTCCAGTAATTCTATCAAATAAAATATGCTCAGGTCTTTTATCTGCTATTCTTATAATTTTATAATTTTCAGATTCTGTTGTATTTTTAAATAAATACTCATATTTATCGTACTCTTTATTTAAACCCATTTTAAAGATGTTAGTTCTAATAATACCTATTTGATAAAAAAGTAGAATAACTGCAATTGCTACTATTAATTTCATTGTTTTCTCTTTTTTACTTTGTAGTCAAGTGTCTTTTAACCGAATTAGGTTAAGGCAACAAGTGATAATTGTATCAACACAAAGCTACTGTTTTAGAAAAAAAATAATTGTACTGAAAACCGTGAAAGTAGTATCCCTGAAAACTATGAATTATTTTAGCCTGATTACTACCTAAATTGAGCGATTACTTTCAATTTAGGTACTAATTCAATTGCCACACCACGCCAAAATATAAAACCCTAAATTGAAAGTAATCAAAACGACTTGACAGGTAATCGGGGTTATGCAATACCCTGCTTTCATTTTTTTGGTTCAATACATTATTAATAGAAGCAAACGTAATAAACGCATTATGTTTTAACCGAATGTATTTGCTAAGGCTCAAATCTAACCGGTTGTAATTATTGTATTGCCTGCTGTACAAATCATTGCTAAAAAAGGGTTCGTAAAAACCAGTTTGGGTATCAAAAGTTGAACCTGCAATGGGGGTATAATAAGTTCCCGGCCGGCCAATATAGGTTACTGCCAACGAAAATAGGTTTGGGTTATTATACTGCAATGTTGTTTTTATCAGGTAATTAAAATCGTTTTGCCCTTTATAATTTTCGTTATCAATGGTTATTAGTTGATTGATAAATGAATTGGCAAACGTAAATTTAAAGTACTTGTAAAATGTATGCTCCAAAAATATTTCCAACCCTAATGTGTTCACCTTGTTAGGCCTAAAAAACGAATTTATTGCTTGTTCGCCTGTTTCGTTTTTTAAATAAATGGCTGCTTGCACTAATGTGTTTTTTAGCTCATACGAATAATCCAATGCCAGTTGATAACTTGATAACAAATTAAAATTTTGGGAAAAGAAATTGGGTGTTGAATAATTGTGATAGTTGCCTCCACT
>JALSJD010000120.1 GCA_026989535.1 Cyclobacteriaceae bacterium | reverse complement strand
CAAGGCCATTCAAATAGTTTAGTGTTAGAAGGAGATGCAGACGACTTAGAAAAGATTGAAACGTATGTAAAAGACGGCAAATTAAAAATTAGAAACGAAAGCAACAGTTGGTTTGGAGACAATATGGATGACGTAACTGTAAAAGTTACTTTGGTAGATTTTACAGGAGCTAGTGTAAGTGGATCGGGCAAAATTACCAATAGCAATAACCTAAAAGGCGATGGGGTAAAACTAAGTGTAAGTGGCTCTGGTAAGATAGATTTATTTGTAGAATGCAATACATTAAATACTCATATTTCAGGCTCAGGAAAAATTTACATTGAGGGGAATTCTGACAAAATGGATTTACACATTAGTGGTTCTGGAGGCATTATTGGCACTGAATTCGATACCAATACCTTAGAAGCCCATATTAGCGGATCAGGCTCTGCTAAAGTAAAAGTAAAAAACGAAATTGATGCACATATTAGTGGCAGTGGCAGCATTCGCTATATAGGCAACCCCTCTAAAATTCGCGAAAAAGTAAGTGGAAGCGGAAGTGTGAGAAGTATGTAGGTTTATAACCTAGGTGCTCGACCTATAAGAGTGTAGAAATTTTAAAGCCAACTGCTAATTTGGGCTCGGCAGAGCCCAGAGATTACCGGGCCTAACCTGCCCTCCGTACAACTTCGGGAGGCGGGCGCCCGATAATGACGCTGGTCGTAAGCATTAGTTATATGACAGCTTTATAAAATACTTGATTTAAAAAAAAGTCACCTTGTTAGAAATAGCAAGGCGACTTTTTATTTTAATAGAACCTTGTTTGTATATTTTTAAGACGATATAGACTTAAAATAATATTTCAATTTCAAATATTACAACTTCTCTCAAAAAACAAAAAAACTTAAGCCATAGCACCCTAAAGAGTAGTATCTTTCCACTTAAATTAACAACGAATATGACAACAAAGATAAAATCGCACTCTTTTCATATTCCAGTTATGGGTACTGGGTTTACAATTGATTCACCCATCAAAGTCGCTCAATATGGCATATCGTCAGTAATTTCATTGGTTGATGATATTCTTATTGAGAAAATGCGGGAATTCTATGCCAAAAAAATTAATGAGCCTTTTCATGAAATTTCGAACAAAATAGAAGACTACCGTGCCAAACGAATTACGGCTTACCTTAATCTGGTTGATAAAATTGTTGAAGATAAATTTGAAGAGCTTAAAAATTCGGTAAAAGAATCTGGAGCTGCTTTTGATAAGTATATGCACATGTTGCCAAACATATCAGAAATAAAGCAAAAGTTTTACGAGTTTTCGAGCCAATCTTACTCCAAGCAAGACTTATTGGATTGGGCGCATAAGCACCTTACTACAGGCAGTATTGATGTTAACATTATGACTAAGCTTGATAAGGTAAATTATAACGGAGATGAAGAATTGCCTTCGATGTATAATGACGCACATGCAGCACTTCGCGGATATGCCAATAGTGATTTAGCTTCCTCCATTATTTTTTCTGCAGGTATGAACCCAAGGCTTTACAGCTATATTGCTGAGTTTGACGATTTTTACCCAGATGAAAATGGATACATTAAAAAGAAAATTGTTATTAAGGTAAGTGATTACCGCTCTGCTATGATTCAAGGTAAGTTTTTAGCAAAAAAAGGACTTTGGGTTTCGGAATATAGAATTGAATCTGGATTAAACTGTGGTGGGCATGCCTTTGCGACCGATGGCCTTTTAATGGGGCCTATTCTTAAAGAGTTTAAATCCCATAGGCAAGAATTAATCTCTACCACGCACGAGGTGTTAACTACAGCTCTTACAGGTAAGGCTAGATATACTCCTTCTTTACCTTTGGAGTTAAAAATTACTGCCCAAGGTGGTGTTGGAACAGCAGAAGAACACGATTTTTTGATTGATGAATACGATGTTGATTCGGTGGGTTGGGGAACACCCTTTTTATTAGTACCTGAAGCATCTACTGTGGATGATGAAACCATTCAACAGTTAGCAAAAGCCAAAGAAGAAGACTTATACTTAAGTGGCATATCACCACTAGGTGTACCTTTTAATACGTTAAGAGGTAATACGCAAGACGATATTAAGCATGCTAAAATTGATAGTGGCCGACCGGGTAGTTCTTGCCCTAAGCAATTTTTGGTGTCTAGTAAAGAGTTTACTGATCGTGCCATTTGTACGGCTTCGCGCCAATACCAGCGCATTAAAATAAAGGAGCTGGATGCCAATAAAGAGCTAAGCAGTGCTGACAGAAAAACTACTTTGGATAAAATATTAGACAAATCTTGTATTTGTGTAGGGCTTGGCACTTCGGCTATGAAGGTGGCTAATTTTGATGTAAAAGGAGAAGGTGTTTCTATCTGCCCAGGGCCAAACTTAGCGTATTTCTCCAGTATTGTGCCATTACAACAAATGGTGGGTCATATTTATGGCAATGCTAAGGTTGCTTTAAGTACTCATAGGCCTAATATGTTTATGAAAGAGCTTAAAATGTACATTAAACATTTAAGAGAAAAAATGGATGAAATTACAGAATCCACTACCGAAAGACAATTAAAAGGGTTGACCGAATTTTATAATAACTTAATGGATGGTGTACACTATTACCAAGAGTTAGCTGAAAAAATGATGCATAAGGCAGAAAATTCTGCCCTAAAAATTAAGCAAGAAATAGAGGAGTTAAAAATGGAATTAATGGGATTAGAGCTAGTAATGGCTTAATTTCTTGAGGGGAGTAAATTTAAACTCTTTCTGAGTTAAATTTACTCCCTCTATTAATCGGGTTTAGATTAATACGTTCCTACCCCTAGCATAACCAGCGTACAGCCTTCAACCACTTCAATATTTTGCTTGCGAGCCATATCTTGTAACACCCTATTTTCAGTACCAGGATTAAACAATATTCGTTTGGGGGCTAACGATAAAATATAGTTATACCATTCAGGTTGGTGTTGAGGCCCAATATACATAGTTACTGTATGTACTCCCTTTATTATTGGCTTTTCTTTAATAGGCAATATGGCCATGCCAAATACCTCTCCTTTTTTTATACCAACAGGCACAAATTCAATTTGTGCCCCAGCCAGTCTTTCTGCTGCCTTATAAGCGTATCTTTCCGTATTGGTTGTTGCGCCTAGTATTACTGTTTTTTTTGAATTGTTCATTAATTGACGTATTTTTTCACTACCATTTTAGCACAATTTTGCCCATCCATTGCGGCCGAAACAATGCCGCCTGCATACCCTGCACCTTCGCCAGCAGGGTAAAGTTTTGCTATTTGGGTATGCTCCAACGTATCCTTATCTCTTGGAATTCGCACAGGGGAGGAAGTTCTGCTTTCAACTCCTACTATAACGGCTTCGTTGGTTAAATAGCCCTTCATTTTTTTATTATAGGTTCTAAATGCTTTACGTAACCTATAAGCAATGCTTTCGGGCAGCACATCGCCCATTTCAGTTGAAACTACCCCTGGTTGGTACGAAGTTTCCGGAAGCATGGAGGAAACCCTTTTCTGCGTAAAATCAACAAGCCTTTGAGCAGGTGCTGCTTGTGTACCCGAAACTGCAAAAGCCGCTTGCTCTACTTGTTGCTGAAAATACATGCCAGCTAATGCCCCATGCTTTTTAAATGCAGCAGTATCTTCTTCATCAACGGCCACCACAATTCCCGAATTTGCATATTTCGAATCTCTTCTTGATGGACTCATACCATTTACTACAATTTCGCCAGGAGCTGTGGCTGCCGGCACAATAAACCCACCCGGGCACATGCAAAAGGAGAACACTCCTTTTTTAGCTTCTTGGTAATAAATTTGATGCACCAGCGAATAGCTTGCTGCCGGCAAATAATCATCTCGCACCTCGCAATGGTATTGAATAGAATCGATTAATTTTTGAGGATGCTCAACCCTTACGCCTAAAGCAAATGGTTTAGACTCTATTTCAATTTTCTTTTGATTCAGTAAAATATAAATATCACGAGCAGAATGCCCCGTAGCTAAAATTATAGCTTCTCCTTTAAACTCCTCTCCATTTGCCTTAACTCCAACAGCTACACCTCGGTTGATAAGAATATCATCTACTCTTTTTTCAAAATGAATTTCACCTCCATGCTCCAAAATATAATCTCTCATATTGGCAATTAGTTTTGGCAGTTTATTGGTACCAATATGCGGGTGCGCATCAATCAAAACCTCTTCACGAGAGCCAAAGGCAACCAATATTTCTAATATTCTCCTTACATTTCCTCTTTTGCTCGAGCGTGTATATAATTTACCATCTGAATACGTGCCTGCTCCCCCTTCGCCAAAGCAATAATTAGAATCAGGGTTTACAATATTCTCTTTATTTATAGCAGCTAAATCTTTTCTACGACTTTGCACATCTTTACCCCTTTCTATTATTATGGGTTTTACACCCATCTCTATCAGTTGTAAGGCGGCAAATAATCCGGCAGGGCCCGACCCAACTATAATCACGGGTTTTGCTTTGCTAACATCATTGGCAGACTTAGTAAAAGCGATGGGCTCAAAAGTTTCATCTTTCGCATATACGTTTGCCTCCACCCTTACTTTTACTACTGATTTTCGAGCATCGATAGATCTTTTTAAAAGCGCTACACTGCCATCTTTAATACTAGACTTCGCAATAATAATATCATGAAGAAGGTCGGGCGAATAGGCCTCTTTAGGAGGCAGGGTAACAATAATTTTTTGTGGCATTAAAATTTTCTTGTTTTAAAAGTATAGCCTAAATGAAACCCTGCTCTTAATGAAAGAGACAGGATGTTGCTATTAAGATTGCTAAAAGGATTAACAGGTCTGTTGGTTTGGTAGGTTTGATTAAAATCTCTATAGCCAGCACCAGCACCTAAGAATACATCAATGGTAAAACCATTGTCCCGTTCATTTTTAAAATATCGAAATCCAATTAATATAGCGTACTCATACTTAGACTCATACGCCCCAACAAGTGAATTACCTGCGATATTAGTGGAGTGTTGCAAATAAGTATAGCGTAATTCATGGGCAAAATAAGGAACACCAAAATCGGTTCCTCGTTGGTAAAATTTTTGCCTGATAGATGTACTAAATCCTTGGGTATAAGTTTTACCCTCCTCTAAATTAGAAAATTCTTTTAAAAATGGATTTCGTATGTATTGCAATATTAACTCATAGCCAAGTCGTTCGTTCATATAGTACTCCAACGCTACCGGAAATATATTATAAAACACAGCAATGGGGTTATAATTTACAATATAAGCTCTGTGTTCATTTAGTTTACTTTTAAAATAACGGTTTCCTGAACTTGAATATCTGTAAGAGCCAATACGCACTTTCCTTTTTTCTGCACTCAGTATTTTTTGCTCTTCTTTATCATTGGCTAACCAAAATCCTTCATTTTCGCCTTCGTAGTATGGTTTATAATACCCAGCAAGGTCGCCATTCAATTCGTATAATTCCCAAATACCAACTTTACGGTCATCTTTAATAAGCCCTTTCATTTTACGTGCCCCAGGCACGCCTTCTTTTAGTTGTTTTCGGGTAGAAGGTGGGTAATAACCAATAAACTCCCCTTCCCCATTTCTAAAACTACAGTCGCCTTCTAAATGGCCAGATTCATAATAGTATTTCCAATTTCCTTGGTTTTTACCATTAACCACCTTCCCTTTTAATTTAAGTGTCCCCGACTTATAGTACTCTTTATACTCACCATTTCCTAATTGATACTCAGCCTCCCCTTTTAAAGTCCCGTTTTCATAAAACAACGACCATTCGCCATCCTTTTGCCCTTTATATAGCTTTCCTTTAGACTTCACAGCTCCCGACTCAAAATAATGAATCCATATACCATCCGTTAGGTCATTGATATAATTACCTTCTGCTTTTGTTAGCCCTGATTCATTATAATATTTCCAAGACCCGAACTTTTTACCTTCTTTATAAATTCCTTTTGCTTGCAGAGAGCCATCCTCATAATAAAACAACCACTCTCCTTGCTTTTTATTATTAAATTCTTTTCCTATGGCTTTTTTCTCTCCGCTAATGTAATACTCCGTGTAAATCGAAAAATCATCTTTTATTTCTTCGGTTGCTTTTAAGCCTCCTGAGTTAGCGTAATATTTCCATATACCTACTCGCAAGTTATCTTTATACTTTCCTTCACTTTGTTTAGCTCCATTAATTGAGTATATAACCCAGTTACCAGTGCGTTTACCATCCACTAAATAACCTTCCATTTTTTTACCACCCGATTCGTAATAATATTCCCAAAGGTCATTGTTTTTTCCTCCAATTACATTGCCAATCATTCTTAACTCACCCGAATCGTAATAATAACTCCACTCGCCTGTTGATACATTATTCACAAAATAGCCTTTACTTTTAACAGTTCCATCTTCGTAGTAAGATGTGTATTCACCATTTAGCTCGCCTTTTTTGTTGATGCTAAACTTTTCTTTGATTGGTTCCCCTTCCACTTCATAATAGGTACGCATTACTTGCTGCCCTTGAGTGGCCATGGTAGTAACAAATAACAAAATACAAGTGTAAAGTATTCGCATCATGGAGGTAATAACGATAGAATTTAATGCAAAAATACCACGCTTTTAGGCAAATTAGATAAAAACATTGGTTTTATAAATGATAGTGATTTTTAATAATCGTTGTAAATTTGCAGCAATAAAACCAAGTACTAACTCTGATAATTCAGACCTATATTCTTTATAATGAAAACAGACTTATTTGAATCGCCCGATTTTTATAACATTGATGACTTATTAACTGATGAGCACAAACTTATTAGAAGTTCCATTCGGGACTTTGTAAAAGCGGAAATTAGCCCTTACATAGAAGATTGGTGTCAACGTGCATATTTTCATGAGCCAATTGTTAAAAAATTTGGAGAAATAGGTGCTTTTGGCCCCTTTGTTTCACCAGAATATGGCGGTGGTGGGTTAGATTATATTTCGTATGGCTTAATAATGCAAGAAATTGAGCGGGGAGACTCAGGCATGCGCTCTACTGCATCGGTGCAAGGCTCTTTGGTAATGTACCCCATTTATACATTTGGCAGTGAAGAACAAAAGAAAAAATACTTGCCTAAATTAGCCTCAGGTAATATGTTGGGTTGCTTTGGCCTTACCGAACCAGACCATGGCTCTAACCCAAGTGGTATGGTAACCAATTTTAAAGATATGGGTGACCACTATTTGCTAAACGGTGCAAAAATGTGGATTTCGAACTCACCTAAAGCTGATATTGCTGTGGTTTGGGCTAGAAATGAAGAAGGTAGAATTCACGGATTAATTGTAGAACGTGGTATGGAAGGCTTTTCTGCACCTGAAACACATAATAAGTGGAGTTTACGAGCCAGTGTTACAGGTGAGTTAGTGTTTGATAATGTAAAAGTACCTAAAGAAAATTTATTACCAGGCAAAAGTGGGCTTGGTGCTCCTTTAATGTGCTTAGATTCTGCTCGTTATGGCATTGCATGGGGAGCCACGGGTGCCGCCATGGATAGTTATGATGCAGCTCGCAGGTACTCGCTTGAGCGTATTCAATTTGATAAACCCATAGGTGGTTTTCAACTTACACAAAAAAAATTGGCGGAAATGCTTACCGAAATCACCAAAGCACAACTGCTTAACTGGAGATTGGGTAAAATGATGGACGAAGGCAAAGCAACCACAGCTATGATTTCGTTGGCCAAACGCAATAACGTAGCCATGGCATTAGACATATCTCGAGAAGCACGCCAAATACATGGCGGCATGGGCATAACAGGTGAGTACCCTATGATGCGCCACATGGCCAACCTTGAATCGGTGCTTACCTACGAAGGCACCCACGATATTCATTTACTAATTTTAGGTCAAGAGATTACAGGAATTCCTGCCTTTAAATAATAAGACCAAAGCCACTAATCAAAAAACATCCAATAAAACCCGTAGTCTATTAAATTGCGCTTGCCAATATAATTGGGTGCTGCAAAATAGGTTTCCTGTGTAAAGGTTTCTACAATATTATTATACTTTAAAAACACAAAAGCGTGCCCTAATTTTACATTAACGTAAAAATCAGAGATTAAATAGGCAGGTACATTAAACGTATCTTGGATAAAAAACTGGTTGGTTGAAACTCGGTAATCAGGCGCAAAATAATCTGATTTCCAATGGTTGTCAATGCCAATTTGCCAATCTAAATTACCTCCAAACGAAATACCATGAAGATACACATTAAGGTTAGCCATAATTTTAGGCACAGGAAAAACCCCCGTACTATCACCCCCCACAGTTGTATAAAGCATTTCTCCTTCTACATATAATTTATTTAACGGATTTATTAAAAATTTTGCTCCAGCGGTCATAATCGTGTTAGTACCGTTTAACTGTGCTGGTTTAGCTTCTTTATTATAATACACATAATCGGTAAATGAGCTAAAAGTTAGCTTGGGCTTTATAAAACCAGTATGCTTAAGCTTATAGGTATAGCTGCCACCTACTTGCAATGCCTTAATGGTTTTAAAATCGTTTACCCAAAAATCGGTATTTCCTAAATAGGCCTTTTCCATAAAAGTGGGTTCATATTGCTGGGTTGTAAAATCAGCCTCCAGCGCTTTAAATCTCATCTTACCCCATAATTTTTGATTTCCATTTAAGTTAAAATCAATACCTCCATATAATTGGTAATCAGGGCTAAAATCGTACCGTACCCTACCGCCAATATAATGCTCAATACCATCTTGAGAGGGTTTTCGATTTTTAAAATCCAAGGTGTCCATATCTCCTGCTCCGTAGTTAAACGTATAAATCCGATACCGATAATGAGCTGAATAAAAAAGTGGCCCAATATCTCCTTTAATCCCATTTTCTAAACTAATGGTTTCAAATAAGGTGGAGTCGTTGGTAACTTCGTTACTAAAGTATGTGGTGTCAAAATAATCAAGATCTTCTTTTAGGTTTTCATTAAAAAACCTGGTTTTATCATACGACCGATCGAACACTTGATAAATTTGAAAACCTTTATTTACACTATATTGATGGTACAGATGATACGTTCGTTTAAGATACTCTGAGTTGGCATTGGCTAAAAACACGCTGGCATCTCTATCAAAATAACCAAGTTGCGATTGCAGCGTATCTATACCTCCTTGCTCTACCGCATTGGTTTTCATACGCGAGAAATTACCCATAACAACATACTTGCGGTTAGGGGTAAAATAAACTAAATAGGCATCAAACCCTTCGTTTTTTACGAGCCTGTCGTTTCTACCTTTAGACCCCACTTGCTTATCTGAGTTGATTGCAAAATAATCGAGTCCAATATTAAAATTAGAGCTGTCACTCCGATTAAAACCCACATCTACATAGGTACGGTTACGGCCACCTAAAGCAGCTCCAATTCTGGAATAAGGTGATTTAGTATCGTAATACCTAAAATCTTGGATGGGTTTATAATACGGCACATAAGCCGAATAGCCTGACCGAACACCTATAATAGAGGGTAATTCGTAGTAGATATTTCGCATGGCGGTACCCGAAATTCCTAAATCTTGCATTCTATACTCAGATTTTTCTACCTTGCTCCACCTATGAGCATTAATAGAGCTCGTATCAATTACTGTAAACGTGAGGTCGTTATACAGCACATTCTCTTCTTTAATATACTTGGTAGAATTGGGCCCATAAACCAACTTAGTACTGTCATCTAATATTTGAGACTGTACCAGTGTAGCAAACCCGATAAAAATAAGACTTATATAAACCTTTAACACGCTACAAAAATAGTTACAATAATGTTGCCAACATTAAAAAAACGCACTCTAAAACTCAAAAATAACATACTTGTCAAGTTTTCGGTAGCACAGTATTTTTAATCATAGTTTCTTTGTGCCATAATTTAAAACACAAATTTTATGGACAAATACAGCACATTTAAAAATTTAAACAAGCAAGACTCTGCCTTATTATTAGGCAATGTATGGAATGCACAGAGTGCGTTACTATTTGAAAAATTAGGTTTTAAAGCAATAGGAACATCCAGTGCTGCCATTGCAACATCGTTAGGGTATGAAGATGGAGAAAAAATGCCTTTTGAAGATTTAGTACGAATTGTTAAAAATATACAATCGAAAATAAATATTCCGTTAACAGTTGATATTGAAAGTGGTTACAGTAGAAATACTTCAGAAATAATAAATAATATCGTTTCACTTCAAAAATTGGGAGTTGTTGGCATTAATATAGAAGATTCAATAACTAATGATGAAAGAAACATTGTAAACGCTCAAGAATTTGGTAAAATCATACAAACAATCAAATCACATTTATCAAATAACCATATTAAAATTTTCATCAATGTTCGTACAGATTTTTATATAATGGGATTAGCAAATCCGTTTGAAGAAACGCTAAAACGGATAAAAATATATGAAGAAAGTGGAGCAGACGGAATTTTTGTTCCTTGCATAGTGGCAGAAAATGAAATAAAAAAAGTTGTTGAATCGACAAGTTTACCAGTTAATGTAATGTGTATGCCAAATTTACCTGATTTTAATAATTTAGAAAAACTAGGCGTGAAAAGGATTAGTATTGGTCCTTTTTTGTATAATGATATGGTAGGTAATTTAGAAAAATCTATAATTAAAATCACTAAAAGCAGATCATTTAACTCCATTTTTGCATAAACTATGGATAATAAAATGTCATTTGATGAAAGATATAATGTGGTTGGCACAAAAGACACCAGTTATGATGGCACTTTCTTTACTGCGGTAAAAACAACTGGTATTTTCTGCCATCCATCTTGCAGAGCAAGAATACCAAAAGTAGAAAATGTAATATTTTATGACACCATAGAAGAAGCCTTACAAAATGGTTTTCGTCCTTGTAAGGTTTGTAAACCAATGGAAAAAATTGGAGAAACACCCATTTATATCAAAAATATTATTGCAGAGCTACAAGAAAATCCTCACAAAAAAATTAGTGATGAACTACTAAAATCTAAAGGAATTGAACCACACACAATCCGAAGATGGTTTAAAAAGAATTATAATATTACTTTTCATTCTTTTCAAAGAATGTTACGCATTAATTATGCCTTTACAAACATTAAAAACGGAAATTCGATTACACATTCTGCTTATGAAAGTGGTTATGAATCTTTGAGTGGTTTTAACGAGAGTTACCGTTCATTATTTGGAGAGTCGGCCAGTAAATCTAAAAACAGGAATGTTATAAATGTTTTACGATTTAGCTCGCCTATTGGTAGTATTATTGCGTGTGCAACAGAAAAAGGACTTTGTTTTTTAGGATTTATTGGTCAAAAACGGATTGAAAAACAATTTGGCGAAATTCAAAAGCAATTTAACGCTATTATACTTCCAGGAAAAAACGAACATCTAACAAAAGTAAAAAAAGAAATAACCGAATATTTTGAAGGGGAAAGAACAGTGTTTTCTATTTTATTAGATATTGTTGGTACTGATTTTAGAAAAAAAGTTTGGAACGAATTATTAAGTATTCCTTATGGTAAAACTGTTAGTTATAAAGAACAAGCAATAGCAATAAACAACATAAAAGCAGTTAGAGCAGTAGCCTCAGCAAATGGGGCAAACAAAATTAGCATTATTATTCCGTGCCACAGGGTAATTGGCTCAAATGGAACGCTAACAGGTTATGCAGGTGGTTTACACAAAAAAAGCTGGTTACTTAACTTTGAAAAAAGCAACTCAAATCAACTCCAAAAAACGCTAGATTTATGAATAATGCAGGCTAGGACAATAAGTATTGGCATACCTACACATTTTTCATTTAACGAAACATTGTCTTTTTTAGATAGGGGTTTTGACGAATGTTTATATAACCTAACTGGCAATACTGTATCAAGATTAATTAACCTTTCAGACGGAAAAGGAATTATAAAAATTTATCAGAAAAAAGATAATTTAGAAGTTGAATTGCAAAAGGCAAAAATATCAAAACATAACCTACAAGAAGTAAAGGATTATGTAATAGAATGGTTTGATTTAACTCGAAATATTGAGCCATTTTATAAATTGCTAAATAAACATAAAGAGTTGTCATATTTTACTAAAGAATATTCAGGTAGTAGAATAATTAGTATCCCAAACCTTTTTGAAGCCATTTGTTGGGCAATTATTGGGCAACAAATAAACCTAACTTTTGCTTATCAATTAAAACGATTATTAGTTGAAAAATATGGAGAAAAAGAAATAGTTGACAAACAGACTTATCGCTCTTTTCCAACGCCTAAAATTTTAGCAAAAGCAGATAGAAACGATTTAATTGAAATGAAATTTTCTCGCCAAAAAATTGATTATTTAATAAACATTAGCAATGCGTTTCTTGATAATCAACTAAGTAAAGAAATTTTGCTTAGTTGTAAAAATAAAGATGAAAGAGTAGAAAGATTAACTGCGATTAAAGGAATTGGCATTTGGTCAGCAAATTATGTGCTTATGAAATCAATCAGAGATATGTCTTGCATAACCTATGGAGATTCAGGATTAAATAAAGCAATACATACTATTTTTAAGACCGAAAAGAAGCCTTCAAAAAATGGAATTGATGTAATTTTTAAAGACTTTAAAAATTGGGAATCTTATCTAAATTTTTATCTGTGGAAATCCTTAAATTAGACAGAAAACAGGCACCTATTCACCAAAAAAAACATAGCCGCCACCCGCCAGTAAATCTAAAGGTTGGCGGGCAAAGAACCACAAAATAACAACCCAAAGCACATAACTTTTTGTGAAACTTGGAGACTTCGTACCCTAGTGGCTAAAAATGAACCTTTAATGGGCGAATAGGTACAAAATAGAAGAAATGGTTGGCAATAATACCTCTTAGTATTTACAACTACTTACTCTCTTTCCTCTTGTTCGTATTTATTTGTAATGGCTTTGTGTATCACTTTATCAAACTCATGCCCTTGCCCAAACAAAAATTGAACCGAAATGGGCAAGTAAAATAATTCAGTACCATTAGATACATCAAAAAGAACATTCGACCTTATTTTAACTATGTCTTTTTCTGTGGTAATCAGTTGTGCATTATGGGTGTTTGCCTGCTGCATCAAACTATCAATATCTTTTTGAGTATAATCGTAATGATCTGGAAATGACACCACTTTTATTAACTCAAAAGAAGCTTTAATGTGCGCTATTAAAGGTTTTATATTTGCGAGGCCTGCAAATAGAATAACCTTGCCTGTAAACTTATATCCCTGCCCATACGGTGTAGGAATACCATATTTTATACCCGTAAAATAAATAGAAGCATTTTCTTTCGTATAACGTTTAACCTCTTCAACCATCTTATTTTTTGAGGTATCAGATAAATCATCAGGGCACTTGGTAATAATTACGGCATTGGCTCGCCTGGCTCCACTCCTGGTCTCGCGAAGCAAACCCGCAGGCAACACAAAATCTTTGTAAAAAGGCGATGCGTATTGCGTAAGCAAAATATTAAAATCAGGCCGCACTGTTCTATGTTGATAGGCATCATCAAGTAAAATAACCTGTGTTTCTGGGTGCTCCATCAAAATACGTGGAATGGCCAACGCTCTATTTTCACCTACTGCCACCGTTAAATGGGTGAATTTAGTATAAAATTGATAAGGTTCATCTCCTAAATCACTAACCGTAGAATTTTTATTGGCAATCAAAAAGCCTTTTGTTTTTCGTTTATACCCTCTACTTAAAGTGGCTACTGAATAGCTTGGCTGCAAACATCTTATTAGATACTCCACCATAGGAGATTTGCCCGTGCCTCCAACCGATAAATTACCCACATTAATAGTCATAATATCATAATTAAAACTACGACTGTATTCGATATTGAAGAGGTGGTTTCGAAGGGCCGTAATCAAGGTATAAATTAGGGCAAAGGGGTATAATAATAGTACTCGTAAATTCATTTATGGAAACTTCTATTAATCAATTTACTAACTTTACATCTGTTACTAATTGAGGCTACAAATATGACCAAAATAAAAGACGTTACTAACTATTTAGAAATAATTGCGCCACTGGCTCATCAAGAATCGTACGATAACTGTGGATTAATTACGGGTGATATCGAGAGTAGTGTAACCGGAGTTATTATTTCGTTAGATTGCACCGAAGCGGTAGTGGCAGAAGCCGTAGATAAAGGCTGTAACTTAATAATTGCCCACCACCCTATTATTTTTAATGGACTCAAAAAAATTACGGGAGCTAATTATGTAGAGCGTACTATAATTAAAGCAATCCAAAACCATATAGCCATCTATGCCATACACACCAATTTAGACAACAGCCTTGCAGGCGTAAACCAACAATTTGCCAAAATGCTTGGCTTAAATCATCTTTCTATTTTAAATCACAAACCAAATACGTTAAACAAACTGGTCAGCTTTGTTCCTAAAAACAATGTTTCTAAGGTTCTTGAGGCTATTTATAAGGCAGGAGCCGGCAAAATAGGTGATTATTCTATGTGTAGTTTTACGATTGAGGGCGAAGGCAGTTTTACCCCTAATGAGAATGCCAACCCAACCATAGGCAGCAAAGAAAAGCCTGAAAAAGTGACTGAAACTCGTATTGAAGTGCTGCTTCCTCAAGACAAAGTAAACCAAATTATACGTGCACTTAAAGCGGCACACCCGTATGAGGAGGTAGCCTATTATATAACCTCCCTCAAAAATAATAATCAGGCGATTGGTGCAGGGCTGGTAGGGCAATTACCCAAAGAGTTAAGCGTGGCCGAATTTCTTCAACACCTAAAAGAAAGGATGCAACTGGAAGTAATAAAATTTACCAAAGAATTTAGTGGAACCATTAAAACAGTAGCTATATGTGGTGGGTCGGGCAGCTTTTTATTAAAAGCTGCATTAAGCGCAAAAGCAGATGCCTACGTATCGGCCGATTTTAAATACCACGAATATTTTGATGCTGAAAGCAAGCTTTTAATTTGCGATATTGGGCATTATGAAAGCGAAGTAGGTACAAAAGATTTGCTATATGATATTTTAAGCAAAAAATTCTCTAGTTTTGCACTCAATTTGTCAGAAATTGATACAAATCCAATCAATTATTTTAAGTAAATGGAAAACACGGTTGCTAAAAAACTCGAATCGCTCAATAAACTTCAAAAAGTAGATTCAAAAATTGATAACATAAAAAAAATCAGAGGAGCTCTGCCTGAAGAGGTGAGAGATTTGGAAGATGAAATTGCAGGATTAGAAACCAGAATTGCAAAATTTGGCACTGATTTAGGAGATCTTGAAGCTGGAATTGAAGCGAAAAAAGCAGGCATTAAAACTTCTGAAACGCTTATCCAAAAATATGAAGAGCAACAAATGAATGTTCGCAATAACCGCGAATATGATGCCATTACGAAAGAGATGGAATTGCAAGCACTTGAAATTCAAGTTTCGGAAAAGCGAATTAAAGAGGCTTACCTAAAAATAGAAGCTAAAAAAGAAGAAATTGAAGCAGCCAAAGCTGTGGTAGCAGAGAAAAATATTGATTTAGAAGCTAAAAAAGAAGAATTAAATACGTTGATTTCGGAGAGCGAGGCTGACGAGATTAAATTGGAGAAAGAGCGCAAAAGGGCTTCTAAGCCAATTGATGAACGTCTTTTAACGGCCTATAATCGATTAAGAGGTAATGCTAAAAATGGTTTAGCAGTAGTGGCTGTTCAGCGCCATGCCTGTGGCGGTTGTTTTAATGTGGTACCACCACAACGACAAGCTGATATTAAGGAGAAAAAGAAAATTATTGTATGTGAGCATTGTGGCAGAATACTTTCGAGTGTTGAACTCGTTATTGAGCCAGAAAAGCCAAAACGTACCATAAGAAGAAAAAAAGCAGTAGCTAAAAAATAAGCGTTTTATTATATAAAAAAGGGAAGCAATGCTTCCCTTTTTTTATTATGGACACCTCTATTAATTGATTTCACCTGTTGAGTATCTTTGCAATGCTTTTATCCACCATTTCGCTGGGCAGATATCGGGGCATTAGCCATTCTTCAAATGTACTGGCAGAAATAGCATAACGCGCTTTAGGCCTCGATTTTTCAAAAATGGATACTACTTTTTGAGCAAACACATCAGATTCCATTCCTCTGTCACCCGATTTAGAAAATAATCGTAAAAAGTGTACCCCCATCAGTATAGACAAAGATAAATGCAGGTCTTATAGCTCTACTGCTACTAACAGCATATCATCTGTTTGCTCACCCTCTCCTTTCCATGCCAACATATCATCTTCAAAATGATCGGTTAAATGACTAATTCCTTGTCCTTTTTTAACTATTTTCTCTAACCGCTTAATTAGAAATTTTTTATTGTCTGCCCCTCCAAATTGATCAATAATACCATCTGTGAATAATATAATAGAATCACCAGCTTCTACATCAAAATAATGCGTATCAAATAAGGGACTCTTTGCTCCTGAGCCTCCAATAGAACTTCTATTTCCTTTTATTAATTGAACCTTATCACCTTTTTTAAGAAGCAAAGGCCTTTTTGCTCCTGCAAAAGCCATTCGTTTTTTTTCTTTATTATAAGTACAAACGGCTACATCCATTCCATCTTTTAACGAATTATTTAGTTTAGACTGGCCTAGTGTTTCAGTTACTTTTGCATTTAGCTCCTTTAAAATTTCATCTGGTTTACAAATTCTTTTCTCGGTTATTATTTGCCTCAATAAGCTTGTTCCCATTACGCTTAAAAATGCCCCCGGCACACCATGGCCCGTACCATCTGCCAAAACCAAAATAATATCTCCATTTATTTTTTCTACCCAATAAAAATCGCCACTTACAACCTGTGTTGGCTTGTAGTATAGATAAGCCTTATTAAAATAAGAGTTGATTGTTTTAAAGTCAGGTAATATAGCCTCTTGAATGCCTTTCGCATATTTTACCCCATCCATTATTTCTTTGTTTTGTTTTTCGATGGTGTTATTTTTTTGCTGCAACATATTGTTGGCTCTCGTTTTAAACAAATAGCGGTAGTACAAAGAAGCAAGTAATACCATAACAATGAGTACTAAAGCAATAGCACTATAAAATTTAAACTTATCAACCTGCGCATTGGCGTTTAGTATAGATATTTCCTGTTCTTTATTTATAATTTGATAACTCGTTTCAATTGCGCCTAATTTTTGAGCCGACTCTGTTTTGTAAAGCGTATCCTGCAAGGCCGCATATATTTGGCTGTAGGCAAAAGCTTTTTCATAATCTCCAAGTTTTTCAGCTACCGTTTGAAGCCCCTTATAGGCATCTCTTTGAATAGATTTTGCCCCAACTGCTATCGCAAATTCGAGCGCTACTGTAAAATGAGTATTAGCCGATATTAACCTATTAAGCAACAAATCTGCTTCCCCCAATTGATGATGATAATATCCTAAAACATAATCATTATCGGGTATGCCTCCAAAGTAAGTAAGTGCTTGATTTAAATAATAGGCTGCAGTATCAGGTTTATTATCTTCTAATAATATTTCTCCTAAAGAGCCATTGGAGTAGGCCTCTGACACCTCATCCCCGAGCATACGATCAATAACCAACGCCTCCTGCAAGGATTGATAAGCCGAATCGTAATATTGCATACTACTATAGGTTAGCGCAAGGTTATTAAGTGTAATAGAGTACCTTGCACTGTCATTCATTTTCTTTTTGAGTTTCAACGATTTTTTATAATATTCAACTGCCAAATCCACCTGCTTTAACTCTCCATAATTATTGGCAATATTATTCATTAACCTACTCTCGTTAGATAGGTTAGGGTCTTTGATGGAGGATACCAAGTTTAGAGCTACTAAAAAACTTTGATTGCTTTTAGAAAGATTACCCAGTTTGTAATACACAATACCAAGCCTGTTATAAGCAGCAAGCAATTCTTTATCAGTGCCAAATTCCGTGGCAAAGCCCAAGGCCTCCTTGGCATAAGTTAATGCAGTAAATAAATTATCATTATCGTAATAGCTACTAATTTTTATAGTTGTTTCAATCTTTTTACTCCCAACTTGATTTTGGTATTCATAAA
>JALSJD010000119.1 GCA_026989535.1 Cyclobacteriaceae bacterium | reverse complement strand
GTATCTAACGGCAGGCTACGCAGTGTGGTTAAAAACAAAGACAAAACCCGCACCTTTAATTGGTTTGTAAGCAACCCCATAAATAATTACGGAGTAAATATAAACATTGGCGACTATGTGCGTTTTTCGGAAATATACACAGGCGAAAAAGGCGACTTGGACTGCGATTATTATGTATTGAGCTATAACTTAGATAAAGCCAAAAAGCAGTTTAAAGATGCTGCACGCACCTTACAGGCCTTTGAGCATTGGTTTGGGCCATACCCATTTTACGAAGATAGTTATAAGTTGGTAGAAGCGCCATACTTAGGGATGGAGCACCAAAGTTCGGTAACTTACGGCAATGGCTATCAAAATGGCTACCTAGGTCGCGACCTTAGCCAAACTGGTTGGGGCTTACAGTGGGATTTTATTATTGTACACGAAACTGGCCACGAGTGGTTTGCCAATAATATTACCTATAAAGACATAGCCGATATGTGGATTCATGAAAGCTTTACAGCTTATTCTGAGAATTTGTTTTTAGACTACCACTATGGCAAAGAGGCAAGTGCCGAATATGTAATTGGCACCCGCCAAAACATTCAAAACGATAAACCCATAATTGGCCCTTACGGTGTTAATAAATTGGGCTCGGGCGATATGTATTATAAAGGAGCCAATATGCTACACACCTTACGCCAATTGGTAGATGATGACGATAAATGGAGGAATATTTTACGAGGATTAAATAAAGAATTTTACCACCAAACTGTAACCACTCAACAAATTGAGGACTATATAAGCCAACAATCAGGCAAGGATTTATCTGCTTTTTTTAACCAATATTTACGAGATACACGCATACCGGTGTTGGAGTATGTAATTAAAGGAAGCAGACTGCAATACCGGTGGAGTCAAGTTGTGCAAAACTTTGATATGCCTGTAATTATATACATCAATGGTAAAAAAGAATGGGTTTTTCCTTCGGCACAATGGAATAGGAAGGAAATAAGGGAACACATTACAGACGTTAAGGTAGATGTTAACTTTTACGTAGCTACTTTTAATTTGGAGGGTTAGTGAGAACATTAGCATTCTGCCTTGGTTTTACTTATTTGTTTTTTGCTTTTGCAAGCAACCCTGAGTTTAGTTGGAAAACCAGTAAAGAAAAGGGCAAAGGTTCAATTACAATTTTCTGGCACAAATCTGAACCCTTTGTTTTTTACGATAAAAATGGAAATCTAACCGGTAAAAATACGATGTTTTTGCAACGAAGAGACGCATCGATATAAACAGCCTGTTCACCTTTGGTGCGTACATCCGATAAATAATCGGATGTGTATTTATAGTTTAAGCTAAGTTCTCACTCTGCCTCTTCCATCATTACCTCATATAAATAACCATACCCAAAGTCTTTATTTAGGGCAATTTTTCCTGTAATAGTAATAGTATCCCCTACTTTAAACACGTTGGCTGAAGTAGCCACCAAATCAAATTTCTTATTGTGTTCCGTTCCATCCTGCAAATGAACCCAGTTTTTATTCATAATAGCCGCACTAAATTTGGTTACTTGTGCTCTGATTTTTACAGTTTTTCCTTCATACTTTTCTTTGTTAGAAAACAGCTCTGCAATCGTAATCCCATCTTCAGCAGGCTCTACATCAATTTCACGTTTTACTAAAGTTGATTTTGCTGTTGACGTATAAGAGGAGGCAGATTGCGCTGGTTTTTTTAAAGCATCAGGGCTTGTTGTTACACCTCCAAGAAAAAAAACAGATTCAAAATTTCTGCCTAACTCTTTGCTTTGAAAGTCTTTCATTTCTACACCATTCTTATAATAATAAGTTGCACCTACTTTAGCTTCCATTTTGGGTACAGCCAGCCAGTTTTCAATATTATTTTCTTTTACACGCAAATACGTATATGAAGTGGTTTGAAGAACTTCAAGAGCTATCGCTTTATGAATACCTGAACTATTAACATTAACCTGTGTTTGTGTTTGTCCCTGCGCCTGCTCTTGCCCTCCACAGTTAGACATAACAAAAACAATCCCTATACTAATTAAAAAAAGTTTCATATGTTTTTATTATTTTAAAGTTGCAAATTAAGTTTTAGCCTGATATAAATTCTTTGCTTATAAAAAACCAGTTGCTCGGTTATCGGAGATTAGTGCAAATTAATTAACAAAGATTTACTAATGTTTTATGGTTACAAATGTACGTACTAAGGTATTAATAATTAATAAAAACTAAAATAAAGAGACTGAACGCAAAAGCAGTTTTTGGCAAAATTAACCCCTGAAAATTGTGTTTTTCTACTTTTGAAGGCTACTTTTGATGCTTCATTTATTTTTAATAAATGAAGCATTATAGGTTAATAGGTATAAATATATTTTAAGATAAACGAGCAATTAACAACAGCTATACTATGAGTTAATAATTGTCAAATTTCTGAATATGCTATTTTGAAAACTTTATTTTTCAAACGTACTATTACTTTTGTGTTGGTTGCAATATTACATTGCAACAGCCTGTATGCTCAAAAAACCCCCAACCACTTGTTTAGTGTAACTCAGGGGTTACAATCTCCGGTACGAATAGCCATTGATAAGCAGGATATTATTTATGTAACAGATGCCTTTCAAAAGCATATAGTCAGGTATGATACATCAGGCACTCAATTAGGAGTAATTGACCCAGGCGGTGTACCTGTATCAATTGCCATAGATAACACAGATCAATTATTTATCGGAGATGCTAAAACAGGAGCCATTCTTAAACTTGATGAACTTGGTGTTGCAACTGAGTTTTATACCGAAACTATCTTTCCTTCGTCTATGGTGTTTAGCCCTGATAACCTTTTGTATGTAGTTGACAGCAAGCTTAAAAAGGTTATCGTACTGGATGTAACGGGTAATGTTACCCAAATTATTGGCGATGGCACTTTTACTTCGCCAACAGGCATAGCGTATGATCCACTTAATGGCTTAATATATGTATCAGAACATGGCGGAATTGGTACAGGTTTTAAACCCACTGTTAAAATATGGATATTTGATTTAGAAGGTAATTTGCTAGGCAGTTATGGATCGCATGGGAAACTGGAAGGTCAATTTTACAGGATTCAGGGCTTAGCTGTAGGAAGGTGTGGCGACTTATTTGCAACAGACCCATTTCAGGGCACAGTTAGTATATTCGATAACTCAGGCTTTAACACTAGATTTGGTGAATATGGAGATGAAGCGGGCAATCTAAATACTCCGTTGGATATAGCTATTGACTCTCGTGAACACATTTGGGTAACCTCTATGAATAATGGAGCTCTCGAAGTATATTCTACCAATCTTTCAGGTCCAACTTCATATATATCCAGTACAAATCCATCCGTTTGCACTGGAGACTCAACAGATATTAAAATTAAATTTACCGGAACAGCCCCTTGGACTTTTACCTACACAATAGATGGGTTAAATCCTGAAACAGTTAACAACACAACAGAAAACCCTTATGTTTTAACGGTAACAGAACCAGGAGTATATGAAGTAATAGCACTTTCAGATACAAATAGTACAGCAACTTGCTTTGCTGGTAAAGTAGAGATACGTATAAATGCTTTACCAACTGTAAATCTTGGTGATAATATTACTGCCTGCCAATCATTTATAGTAGATGCGGGCTCTTCTTTTACCAGCTATTTGTGGAACGATGGAAGCACCAACCAAACACTGGAAGTTACCACCTCGGGCACGTATACTGTAACAGTAAGTGATGGAAATGGCTGCGAAAACTCCGATGAAATTGAGGTGATAATTAATGCACTGCCAACGATTAATCTGGGCAATAACATTGCTTCGTGCAAACCAATTACCCTAGATGCGGGCTCTTCTTTTACCAGTTATTTATGGAGCGATGGAAGCACCAATCAAACACTGGAAGTTACTACCTCAGGCACGTATAGTGTAACTGTAAGCGATGGAAATAGCTGTGAAAACTCTGATGAAATTGAAGTGGTAATTAATGCCCTCCCCTCTGTTAGCCTTGGCTCAGATGCTATTATCTGCGAAAACGAAGTATATACCTTAGATGCTGGCCCTTCTTTTGCCGGTTATTTGTGGAACGATGGAAGCACCAACCAAACACTGGAAGTTACCACCTCAGGCACGTACAGTGTAACAGTAAACGATGGAAATGGTTGTGAAAGCTCCGATGAAATTGAAGTAACTGTAAGACTTTTACCCATTCCAGAATTTTCTTATAACAAAAATTATTTAGAAGTAGAATATGTAAACAATTCAACAAATGCAGACACCTATTTATGGGATTTTGGTAACAGCGAATCGAGCAATGAAATAAACCCTGTACATATTTATAAAACACCGGGTAATTATATGGTAACGCTTACTGTTTCTAATATAAACTGTACTAATGAAGTTAGCAAAATGGCAGATTTATCAATAGATGCTTATGAAGGTGACTTTGCTAAAATTTACCCAAATCCCTCCACTGGAATATTTACCATAGAAATCCACAACCCTTATAACTCAACTGTAGAAATAGGAATAGTAAACTTTACAGGTCAGAGGGTTTACTCTAACATTTATAATACAAGTACATCAACCGATAGAGTCGATTTAAGTGATTTCCCTAATGGTATATATACAATAAAATTCACTTCCAATGACCTGACAAAAATGTATAAAATAGTTATTAACGAATAATTAATTAAAGCTAAGAAAGGATTAGTACTTAAGGTTAACACAAATAAAATATGAAAAGCAGAAACGTTAAAATATTGAAAAAACCAGCCTTTTTCCTGCTCCTTCTTTCCCTGTTTTTTATATATGTAAAAGCAAATGTTCCACAATTGCTTAATTTCTCCCTTTTTAATAATTCTGAAGAGCTGGCTTTTGCTGCCCCCCACGGAGGCTGCAATTCCTGCCATATTTTTCATGCAGCACCCGGTGCTCAATTAGGTATGATAGACGGGAACGCCAACTTATGTATAAGCTGCCATAACCCAGTAGGAAATGCAAGTGCAAAACCATTTAGCAATGCCGATAAGGCAATACCCGGAGTTAGTGGAACCTCGCACGCTTGGAATATGCCGGCAGTTAGCACTACTTATGGGGCAAATATGCCATCAGATGCCCAAATGGCATTAAGAGTAGTAAGCGATACCATTGTTTGCTCAACCTGCCATAACCAGCACTCGCAAGACTACCCTCCTTTTTTAAGAGTAACAAACACGGGCGATGCCTTATGTAAAGACTGCCATTCGGTACGAGATGTTGGTATTTACAGCAGCAACCCTACAGTTAATAAAGGAAGCCATCCTGTGGGTGTTGCTTATAATGGAGCCGATACCCGGTTTGAAACCACGCCCACGAATCCAGACATCCTGTTGATAGACTCGAATGTAGAGTGTTCCAGTTGCCATCAATTGCATTATGCCAATACCAATGACGGCTACTTGTTACGGGCAACCAATAATGATAATTTATGCATGAGTTGCCATACATACAGCTCTCATGAAAGTATGGGCTGTTCTACCTGCCACCAGCCACATAACCCAAACAGTACTAATATTTATATGATACGCGATACGATACAAACTCCCAATAGTGGGTTAAAACCCGTTTTGTTTACGGCTCAAACTGGCCTTAATTCTTTTGCCGATGGAGATGCAACATACGATGGCATTTGTGAAGTTTGCCATACAGGCACGGATTATCATCGAAACAATAGTGGTGGCGACCACACGCATAATATGGCATTAGATTGTACCTCATGCCACAGGCACGAGGATGCTTTCGAGGTTAATTGTTCCTCTTGCCATGGTTTTCCACCCAATGGAGTTGCCAGCCCAAACCTTGATGGAAGCCATACCACACATTTTGCCCCAACAGCTTTTGGCCCTCAACTTAGCTTATGCGAAGAGTGCCACCTGTTTTCTGGAGCAACTCATGAAAACGGAATGGTTGATTTTGCTGACAATCAGCTACTTGCAACCACAAATGTGTGCGATAATTGCCATAGCACCGGTGGCACGTTTGATGGTGTTAACCATCCGGATTATGGGGCAAAAAACAATTGGACAAACGGGGTTTATTCAGGAGGCAATTTGCTGCCGGGCAAAGAAAATTGGTGTGCGGGCTGCCACGATGATGCACCTGCCAGTAGCAACCAAGACGGCACTGGTATTTTAGCACCTGATGTTGCCGGTGATGGTAGCACGTATGGTTATTATTATTCGGGGCATGGAAAAAACCTTACTGTTGATTGTACAGGTTGCCATGATGCCACCTCCACACACCTTGACGGTGAAGCAAGAACCTATGCCTATACCCAATCCATTGCAAATTTAAACGGGACTGAATACCGCACCGGTTACAGGTTAGCACTAGTTGGCGGACTTGAACCCATGCGTATTCCGATTAGCGATGAGGCAATAGTATCCCAACCTGACCCCAACAATTTCCGTTTATGCTTAAGCTGTCATCAATGGGATAGTCTAGCGGACAATACTGTGCCTTACGCTACCAATTTTAACCATTCGGGTGCAAATGCCGGCTATTCTTATGGGTACGATGTTGGGGCAGCTATGAACAGCCATGTGGAATATCATTTGGATATGCAAGGGCATTCCGGCACTCAACCCTATTGGGATTCGGATTGGGATACTAACACTACAGCAGACCAAGTAGGCAATATACCGGAAATTAATGGGTATGATTCGTTTATCACCTGTGTTACCTGCCACGATGTGCATGGAGGACAGGCTTTTGGTGGAAATACCGAGGGTAATATGATGCGCGATGGCAGGCTACAAGGCCGTTGGCCAGGGTTAAAATTTACCTATTTAATAGAAGCGCCCAGTGGACTTCCTATGGTTACCTCAGTAGGAGCTAATAAAGCAAACAGCATTGGTGGGGTAGTACGTAGTGGTGTTGATTACCGGGCAGGATATGACGGAATAGAAACCAATTCGATTTGCGGTGGATGCCATGGGGAACGCTTCCCTGCTACCGATGAGTTTGATGCCTCGGGCACAGCAGGCAACTCTTGTTTCCCATGTCATATGATGGGAGGTGGTTCCGATAATTATTTTATAGATTATTTTAGAAACCCATAGCTATTTTAACCTGTTAAAGGCAAGTCATAATTTAAAAAACAGGTGCATAAAAAAATAACGGATTTAGTAGAGACAGGATGGTTTCCCTCCTGAGTTTCAGCCTAATGGAAGGCACGGGAATATAACGTTTGCACATGATGGATATCATTGGTCAAACTGACCTGCATCCTGTTTCCATACGGTTATAATTTCGATTTTTGAACTTTCTAAGGGTTTTCTTATGAGGGTTTTGTATTTTTAAAATACAGGGAAATCTCCTCGTCTTAATACAAACATTAGTTTAAAGTTATAAAAAATGAAATTATTTAAGTTTTTATTTTCTGGAGCATTTATGGGGGTGCTACTCACAGTATTTGCCATTGTTATTGGTTATGCTACTTTTATCGAAAATGACTATGATGCCATATCGGCCAAATTAATTGTTTATAATACCACTTGGTTCGAGTTATTGCTACTGCTTATGGTTGTTAATTTCGCAGGCATGATTTTTACCAAAAAGCTATACGTAAAAAGTAAGTTAAATATTCTTATTATACATTTGGCATTGGTAATTATAATTATTGGAGCCGGAATAACCCGCTACATTGGCTTTGAAGGGCAGATGCACATTCGTAATGGAAAAACCACCAACATATTCCGCTCGTCCGATACGTATTTACAAGTACAGCTAAAACAAGGAGATCAAGTACTTAAAATAGAGGAGAAAGTTTTACTATCACCAATTAAAAACAATCTTTTTAACAAAACGTATAATTGGCAAAACAACCCCATTAAAATAACTATAGCCGATTATATGCCCAATGCAGAGCAGGTATTAGTAAAAGCAGAAACAGGGGTTTCTTATATTACAGTTGTAATGGGTGGTGCAGATGGCAGGCATGAGTTTAGCCTGCAAAAAGGTGAAACTAAAATTATACACGACATTGGCATAAGTTTTAGTGATACTACCCGTGCCGATGTAATTCAAATTATACAAAAGGAAGGCGCCCTTTTTATGCGGTTTCCTCAACCTATGAACGTTAGTACTACAGAAAATAAGCAAGAAAATTTTGTAATAGAGGGCTTTAATCCTTTAACCACCATGAGCGTACACACGGTTGGTAATACCTCGTTTGTAATAAAAGAATTTGTTAAAAACGGGCAGGTACAATACCGACCAATAAAAGATAATACGCAACATGGAACACCTGTAATTAAGGTGAAGGTTAACGAACAAGATGTGTTTTTGTCAAGTGGAAAGCAACAGGTGCTAATGGCAGGCAATACCGAGGTAACCGTAAAAGTAGGCTACATAATGCTTGAGCTACCCTTTTACATTAAGCTTAACAAGTTTGAGCTGGAGCGTTATCCCGGCTCGAACAGCCCATCTTCCTTTGCCAGTTCTGTTACCTTAATTGATAAGATTAACAGTATTGAACGGCCTTACCGCATATATATGAATAATATTCTAAGTTATGGCGGGTATCGTTTTTACCAATCTTCGTACGATCAGGATGAGCAAGGCACAATTCTTTCGGTTAACCACGATTACTGGGGTACTGTGGTTACCTATTTTGGTTACTTTTTACTTTTTGCCAGCTTAATTGTTTCTTTTTTTACAAAAAAAACAAGGTTTAGCAGAATAACTCAACAAATTAAAGAAGTACATCAAAAAAGAAAATCTTTGCTGGCTTCATTCGTGTTTTTTGTTTTAAGCTTTTTTGCAACTCAACCTTTAGTAGCTCAAACTCTGGACGGGCAAAATGTTAACAAAGAGCATGCGGCTAAATTCGGACACTTGCTAATTCAAAACAAAGCAGGAAGAATAGAACCAATAAACACTGCTGCCTCCAAAATTTTAATGAAAATCTATAAAAAAACGGAGTACAACGGGCTATCAGCAGAACAGGTATTATTGGGTATTATTACTAATCATGAAAAATGGATGACCGAACGCCTTATTAAAGTATCGAACCCTGGGGTTCAAAATGTGTTAGGTATTTTAGATGAATATGCTTCATTTTCAGATTTTTTGGATGAAAAAGGACAATATAAACTGGCCAAAGTTGCCGAACAGGCCTACATTAAAAAGCCTGCATTAAGAAACACGTATGATAAAGCGTTAATTAATGTTGACGAACGTGCCAATGTTTTTTATATGGTTCTTAACAGTTCAATGTTATCCATATTTCCAATAGCAAACCACCCCGAAAACAAATGGGTAACCCCTTCCGAGTTTCATCAAATGATGGGACATGGCACTACGCTGGGCGATTATTTTGAAAACTATACAAAAAATTTAAACGAAGCGAAACAAACTGGCAATTACCAGGAGGCCGATAAGGCATTGGAGGCAATTGTTAATTACCAGCAACAAGCGGGGCAGGCGGTAGTGCCTGGCGTATTTAAAACTAAGTTGGAGATTTTTTATAATAAGGCAGGGCTTTTTGCTAAGCTTGTTCCAGTTTATCTTATGGTTGGGGTGCTAATGGTGGTGCTATTTTTCTGGCAAACTTTTAATCCTTCGTATGAATTTAAGCGAGTAACTCCGGTGCTATTAGGAATTTTAGGGCTAGGGTTTTTAGTACATACATTTGGCTTGGGGTTACGCTGGTATATTGCAGAGCATGCCCCCTGGAGCAACGGATACGAATCAATGATTTACATTTCGTGGGCTACCATTTTGGCAGGCTTTTTATTTATGAAAAAATCGCCCGCAACCATTGGAGTTAGTGCGTTGCTCTCGGGCATTACGCTGCTTACAGCCCACATGAGCTGGATGAACCCCGAAATAACCAACCTTGTACCGGTATTAAAATCATATTGGCTTACCATTCATGTAGCTACAATTACTGCCAGCTATGGGTTTTTGGCTTTGGGCTGTATGCTTGGGTTTCTAAACCTGTGCCTAATGATATTCAGAAATAAAACAAACTTGCAACGCATAGATTTAACCCTAAAAGAACTAACCCTTATTGTAGAAATGTCGTTAATTGTTGGGTTGGTATTTTTAATTATAGGCAACTTTTTAGGGGGTATTTGGGCCAATGAGTCGTGGGGGCGTTATTGGGGCTGGGATCCGAAGGAAACGTGGACTTTGGTAACCATTATTGTATATTCTTTTACATTGCATATGGCCTTAATACCTCAAATGAAAAAAACTTTTTCGTTTAATTTTATGGCTGTTATAAGTTTTGGAACGGTACTTATGACCTATTTTGGCGTAAACTATTTCTTATCTGGCTTGCATTCCTATGCAGGAGGCGACCCGATACAGGTTCCTGAATTTGTATATTATATGTTGGCTGTAATAGGTGTAGTAAGTGCATTAGCAGCTTTTAATTCATATAAACTAAAGGCACCCTCTATTACCTAAATTGAGCGATTCACTAAAGCGATAAGCCTACCTGGATTGGCAATAGAGGTGTCTTAAAAAACAGATTCATAGCGTTGCTATGCGCCTATTTTTTTCCTTTACCAAACTAAAAATAAGTTCGACTTAACCGACACTAGAGGGTTGACACGACACTAGCTTTAGTGGGGGAATAAAACCTCTCCGTTCTTTTTTATGCTTACTTTTTATAGCGTAAAGTTCCCATCTCAATAGGCACTGCTATTTTAACCAAAATAGAGAAAACAAATGCCCCTAAAGCCCATATTCCAAGGGTAACCCCCACTTCTACCCAAGTAGGAAAGTACTCTACTATATCACCCCAAGGGCCTGGTATAAAGCCAGGTATAATAAGACCCATACCTTTATCAATCCAGATAGCAATAAATAATAAAGCACACGAAGCATACAAAATCATGTGATTTTTTCTAAACCTGTTAAAGGTAAGTGCAATGGTAGCAAGCAGGTTTAGACCTATTGATGTCCATATCCAAGGCACTAAGGCATTTTTGCTACCTACGCCAAAAAACATATACAAGGCACTGCTGCTGTGGTGGGTAATGCTGTAAAACTCTTTAAATAGTTCCGAGCCCAACATAATAAGGTTTACCTGAGCGGCAACCGTGACCACCATCGCAATTTTATCAATGGTTTTATCAGGAATTGTGTAATTCATAAATTTACGAATTACGGCCAATGTTAAAATAATTAATGCAGGGCCGGCTGCAAAGGCAGAAGCTAAAAACCGGGGACCTAACAACGCACTGTTCCAAAATGGACGGGCAGGTAATCCGGCATATAAAAATGCCGTTACTAAATGGATGCCTACCGCCCAAAAAACTGATATAAGCACACCAGGAAGGTAAACAGATTTGTTGGGTTTTTTACCTTGATAATGATGATACAAAAGATAAAATGGGATAGATAGGTTAATAAAAAGGTATCCGTTTAAAACCAACACATCCCAGGCAAGCATTGAGTTAGGCCAGTTTAAACTGCCTATACCTGGTATAATATGCCAAAGCCGTGCTGGGCCGCCCATATCCACAGTTACAAAAGCCAAACACATGATTAATGCCGATACGGCTAAGCCTTCGCCTATAAGAACGGCTTGCGAAAAATCAACATCTTTTAAAATATAAGTAGGCAAAACAAGCATTACTGCTGCGGCTGCCACACCTACTAAAAAGGTAAAGTTTGAAATGTACAATCCCCAGCTTACACGGTCAGTCATGCCAGTGGCTGATAAGCCATGTACTATTTGTTGGTAATAGGAGTAAGCTCCAAATAACATAAGTAGTGTAAGAACCGACATCCAAATATGGTAGGCAGTGGTGCCTTTTGTGGCTTCTTTAAAGCCATCTGAAATCATACTAAGTGCTACCTTCATTCTTTTTATTTTTTATCGTCATTGCAATCCGCCAACTGGTGGGGAAGCAATCTTTTCATTGTGACTAGCATGTCGCAAAATAACATGCTCGATTATGTTTTTTGCCTTCCCGCCAGTCTGGTGGGCAGGCATTGGCGTTTATTTATACCAAGGCTAATCCATGAAATACCAAAATTTAGGCTCTGTGCCTAAGTCTTCTTTTAACCTAAATACTTTTTTATTTTCTATTACCCAGCGTATGGTGCTGTTGGGGTCCAGCAGGTTGCCAAAAATTCTGGCACCTGTGGGGCAAGCCTCAACACATGCAGGATTTTCGCCACTACGCGAGCGTTGAATGCAGAATGTGCATTTTTCCATCACGCCTTTTTTTCGAGGGCGGTTACCCAAATAATGTTGGTCTTTGTTTAATTCGTTTTCTGGCACATGCGGGGTTGACCAGTTAAATCGTCTGCCATCGTAAGGGCAGGCTGCCTGGCAATAGCGGCAACCAATACACCAATCATAATCAATAACTACAATGCCATCTTTTTCTTTCCAGGTGGCTTTTACGGGGCAAACATCTACGCAAGGCGGGTTTTCGCAATGAAAACATTGGGTGCCCATATAAAAATGACCGGCTGCAGGCACTTCGTGGTAGAAGTTATCATCGGCCATTTCAAAATTCATTTGCCCCTTTTTAAACTCGTGAATGCGGATGTACTGCATTTGCGAATCTCTATCCTGGTTGTTTTCTTCTACACAGGCATTTACACAATCCATATAGCCCTGGCATTTTGATATATTAAAAGCATAACCATAAAGCACATCTTTAGCAGCTCCTTTATCCGAGATATTAATTTTACCTCCATTATTAAGTGCATACATCTTTTCAAGGCGTGCTACCGTTGCCTTTTTTTCTTCGGCAGTCATTAATTGATAATTCCCTTTAAAGTACTCATCCCATTTAAGGGAGGCTAGTTCTTTATCGGTATCACCAGCTGTTACACTGCACGAACTGTTTAAAAAACCGGTTCCAGCCAATAGCCCGGCTGTTAATCCTTTTAAGGCAGATCTTCTATCCAGTGGTTTTTTAATTACCTGATCAAACCCATCGGCTTGTTGGCAACCGCAGCTATCACCACCACATTTTTCCGTGTGTTGTGGGGCTGTTTCTTCGTTAACATTCTTTTTTTTCTTAAAAAACATAGCGGTTATTTAGGATCAAGTTCTTGAATTTTTACGGTGTTTAATCGCGAAGGCCAGCGAGTTTCAAAAGCAGGCGAATGAGGGTCGTGGCAATTTACGCACGTGTTGGAAACTCTTGGCGGAGCCCAACCTCCTATTATTTTACCATGCGCTCCGCCAACCCAGTCGTTAGATTGAGTAGAATGGCATTGTGCACAAACTTTTTGACTTTGATTAAAGTGTATTTCCTTCTCATTATTTAACCTCAAATACTCTACATCGTTACTGCTATGGCAAGTAAGGCAAGTTAAAGCTTCGTCAGTAGCATGGTTTAGCTTAATGTTCCAATGTGCTTTTTTACCCGATGGGTCATCAGAAACCATATTGCCAAGTGCCTGCGTATGGCAATTATTACAAGGAAAAGATACTAAATGATTAACTCTGTTGGGTATAAAAAACAGCGTATCTTTTTCGGAATTGGTAACAGCTACTTTTTCAATACCATAAGTAAACGGGTCGGAGCTAACCGAATATTCAATATTGCTATTGCTATGCTTTTCTATTTGAACTAAGGGGCTGTGGTCATTATGCGATGGCCCTGAACAGGAGGTGGTTAGCAATAAAACAAACCCTATGAAACCCGTTATTCCTGCGTAGGCAGTAACCTGTCCGAACACTGTGCTCCATTCCAAGGGATTCCCGCCTGCGCGGGAATGACGACTTATAAAAAGGGAATGACGGTATGAGGAGCTGTTTTTTATCTTGTCCATATCTTGGTGGTATTCTTAGCATTATCGTTTAAGGCATGGCATTGTCGGCAATTAACCCTATCGGGGTGCGAAACCCTGATTTCTGCAGGTGCAGAAGGCCCTGCATGGCAAGCCAAACAATTATTTCGCATCTCAAGGCTATGCGGAATAATGGGAGGGCTACCTAATAAGGCTTGTTGCTTTGCTTCGGGTGCATCTGTCTTTTTCCAACGGTTTGGCTTAAAGACTCCTGTAGTATTTACCGGCAAGTGGCACTGCTTGCAATTGATGTACTCAGTATGCGGAGTAATAGGGGCAAACGCTTTATATTCATCCACATAGCCTCCATTTTGATGGCACTGCAGGCAGTCGTTGCCCCCCATACTATGGGCTTCTTCGGTTGGGTGAGGTATGATAGGCGGAGCTCCTGGAAATGCTCTTCTTTTATAATACTCCTCTAAATTTGTAGAGGTTGCTCCCATATTTGGCCGCTGCAAAAACGCTTTAGCACTACCAGCAAGCCTAAACATTCCTTCTTCAACAGGCAATGCGTTGGTGGCAGGTTCAGCAATAATTTCACTATAATTTAAAGCTTGCTCTTCGGTTAAACTAGCTTTAACAATAAAGCCGGCCGCAATTAAAAGTACTATCCAAAAACCTATGATTACATAACCTTGTTTCATAGCTATACTTTTTCAATTCTAACGGCACATTTTTTATAATCAGGCTCTTTTGAAATAGGGCAAAAAGCATCTAAAGTAACATCATTAATCATCATGCTTTCATCAAAAAACGGAACAAATACTTGGCCCTTGGTTGGCAAGCCTCGCTCATTTATTGATGCCGGTAAAATGGTTGTTCCTCTTCGTGAAATTACTTTTACCTTCTGCTTATTTCTTATGCCCATTTGTTTGGCATCATCAGGGTGTAATTCTACATAAGCATTTGGTACGGCCTGGTGCAGCACCGGAATTCTGCGTGTCATAGAGCCGGTGTGCCAATGCTCGATTACCCGGCCAGTATTTAACCAGAAAGGATACTCATTATCTGGTATTTCAGGGGCAGGTTCGTAGGGGCGTTGCCATATTACGGCTTTACCATCAGGCTTTCCATAAAAATCAAAGTCTTTATCCTGATTACAGGCAGGGTCGTATTTTGAGTTAAACCGCCACTGAGTGGATTTGCCTGTTTCTTCGATATACGGCCAAATTACACCACTTTGTTTTTTAAGTACTTCCAAAGGAGCCATATTATGTTTTTTGCCTGCATGAAACTGGCGATACTCATTATAAATTTCTTCGTGGTGATTTTCTTTGCTGTAAGGAAACAAGTCTCCATATCCCATTCTTCTGGCAATTTCTATCGTCATCCAAGCATCGGGCATAGCTTCACCGGGTGCTTCCACCATTTTATCCCAATATTGGGTTCTGCGTTCGGAGTTGCCGTACAGTCCACTTTTTTCTACATGCCATGCTGCTGGCAAAATAACATCGGCTACATCGCTGGTAGGAGTAGGAAATACATCAGAAACCACCACAAAACAGCTATCTTTTTGCATAGCGGGGCGGTATCGGCTGGTTTTAGGCAGGGATACCAATGGGTTTGTTACCTGAGTCCAGATAAACTTAATATCGCCTCTATCCACAGCCCTAAACATTTCAGTAGCATGGTAGGTAGGTTTGTCAGGAATACGCTCGTAAGGCACTTTCCAAATTTTGGCTGCCAATTCACGGTGCTTTTTATTCATAACTACACCTTTGGGTAGTTTATGTGTAAATGTGCCTACTTCACGGGCAGTACCACACGCACTAGGCTGGCCGGTTAGTGAAAATGGACCATTACCGGGCTGTGATATTTTACCTGTAAGCAAGTGAATGTTATAGACCAAATTATTTATCCAGGTGCCTCTGGTATGCTGGTTCATACCCATGCACCAAAACGAAACTACTTTTAAGTTGGGGTCGCCATAGAGCGATGCCAAATATTTAATGTCTTTGGCAGAAACGCCTGTAATGGCTTCTACTTTATCGGGTCTGTAATCTTCTAAAAAAGATTTGTATTGGTCAAAATCTATGGGCGTAGCCTTATCCTTAAATTTGAATTTATCTTCTAATCCATAGCCAATATTAGTTTTACCTTTATTAAAAGCAATATGCTTTTCAACAAAACTATTATTTACCCAACCGTTATTTATTAGTTCGTAGCATATAGCGTTGGCAATGGCCAAATCGCTTTGTGGTTTAAATAAAATTGATTTATCCGCTGCTTTACTGGTTCGGGTGGTACGAGTAGCCAAATCAATTATTTTAACATTTTTACGATTAAGCCTGTTATCTAGCATTCTGGAAAATAAAACAGGGTGCATTTCAGCCATATTATTGCCCCAAAGCACAAATACATTGGCGTGCTCAATGTCTTCGTAACAGCCCATAGGCTCATCAGCACCAAACGTGGTTAAAAAACCAGTTACTGCGCTTGCCATACATAACCGGGCATTGCAATCTAAATTATTAGTGCCGATAGCACCTTTCATAAATTTGGAAGCCACATAGCCTTCGGGTATAGTAGATTGACCAGAAGTGTACATCGCTACTGAATCCTTGCCATGTTTTTCGATCGTTTCCTTCATTTTAGAAGCCACCAAATCGAGTGCTTCTTCCATCGAGGTTTCTACATACTTGCCATTCTTTTTAACCAGCGGCTTGGTAAGCCTATCAGCCGAGGAAGTACACATAATTTGATGATATCCTTTTACACAAAGCAACCCTTTGTTTACACTACAGTTGGGGTCGCCTTTTACAGCTACCGCTTTCCCTTTTTGCGTACCTATTAACACGCCACAACCAACCCCACAAAATCGGCAAGGGCCTTTAGTCCAGTTTATATCTCCCGAGAGTTTTTTATCTATTTGATCTGAGGCAAAGAGAATGCCTGGTATCATAGTGGCAGCGGCAGCCATGGCCGAAGCAGCCGCAGCTTTTTTAAGGAAATTTCTTCTGTTCATCATTATTAGGTTATTTTTTCGCTAAACCCTGAAACCAAATTCAGGTGTTCAATTTCTTCTATACTATCTAAAATTTGCTGAAGGGCTTCTTCTTGTTGGTCATCTTTGGTATCAGTAACCAATACCAATACTTCTTTATTAGTAGCAGGCAATACTTCGCAATGTTTGGTGTTTTCCAACACTTTAATGAGTTGTTCTTTTTCTCCTTTACGAGGGAAGGCTACGTAGCTTTTAATAGGCATCTATTAACGGTTATTATTTATCTATTTACTCTGTGAAATGAATCACACTGCAATGTGAATGAAAAATACAAAGAAGAAAAATGATACCTATCAGTTTTGAGAAATAAATGTGATAAAAATTACAGAATGGGTTTTTTGCTTAAAAAATCACCCCTTTCTCCAAGTTTGTTGTTGACTATTTCCTGAGTTGAGCTATTCACTCTCTACTGAATCGCTCAATTTAGATATTTAACTTTTCAAAGAAAAGACTGTTTTGTCTAGATGAAATTGAAAGAAGTTTGATATTTGCAATAAAATTATAAGTAAAGTATAGTTTAATGGTTAAAATAAAAACCTAATACTCTAACCTGAATTATTATGAATAGTTTAGGCTAAATTCCTTTAAAACTTATTATTTATCTAAAAAAACCTAATTAATACGTTGTCCAAACTTTATTATCTAACTCCAAAACATGGCATTTACTGGGCAATAAAGTGTTTATTTTATCGTTTGCCCAAATGATGCGTCTTTTTTTTATATCCCTGTTTTTTCTTCCCTTTTTTTCAATTGCCCAAGTTAATGATGGCAGCAATGATGAAATGTTTACCATTTCTACACCCATAACCATTGACCTTGGCAAAGAAGAAGAGGTGTATGAGAAGAAAAAAAAGAAGAAAAAAAAGAATGTTTATTATGGGATGAAAACCAAAAAAGGCTTTGCCCGAAAAGGAGTTGGCACCAAAACCACCTTAGAACTTTTTAATACCCTAAAAACACCCCAAAAACCAAATGCCTACGTGCGTGATATTTACTACTACGATTTTGAGCGAAAACAAATTCGTAAAACCAGAAAATACGACCCCCGGAAAGGCGTTTTACTCCACGGTCCTTACAAAAAAAAGCGAGGCGATGTTACTATTGAAGAAGGCATTTTTTATGTAGGCACTAAACATGGGCGCTGGGTTAGAAAAGATAAAAACGACATTTTAATAGATAAAGAAAAGTATTATAAAGGTTGGCCAAAAGAATCGTTGGTGCGCTATTATGATAAGGAAAGGACCCAAATAAAGGAAATTATTCCTGTT